>JAEXMB010000022.1 GCA_023444705.1 Pseudomonadota bacterium
TTCGTAGGACCGCCCGCCACAAGCTCAGCGATATTCTCACTGGTAAATACGCGCGACAGTTCACTAAAAGTAGTTACGGGCTGGAACATATTACTCTCCAATCAAGGGAAGTTGGCGATAGTCAATCTCGTGCAACGGCTTACCGATCCACTGATACGGCTGTTGTGTATCTGGGTGAATACTAGGCGGAATCACAACTAAGCGCGTCAGCAAGAGTTCAGCGATAAGCTCGCCTCCTGCTTTGTATTGAAGCTTCGGCTTTCCAATCAGAGGCAAATAACGAAAGAAGAAAGCAGCTCCCTTACTACCAAATCGGCCAGACACAGGGTCTTGCAACAACACCCGCGCTACATCAACATATCTGTTATTCTTGCTATCGACATCAAGAGCGCCAAAAAGTGTGCCATCCGGAAACGCAGATCCGGTTCTAAGCGCGATGTTGTGGTTAGGACGATTTTTAACCCAGTTATCAAGAAGGCTAGGCGGCAGATCTTTATCAGCCTTTTGCCATTGCATTTCCTTGCACTCTTTTCCGTCAGTGGGGCGAGGTTCATAGCCCAACTGACGGAAAATTGGAGCCCAGGTTTCATAGATGCCTTTCTGTAGAGTATTATTCAGCATGCTTGCCCCCTTTGAAGAGAGCCAGCAAATAATCACTAAGCCTTGCTACGTCTCCCAATGCGAGAACGCGGCTCTCATCTTCTAAAATCAACATAGGCAATTGCATTTCTTCAATTGCCCGCCAGACAATAACTTCCTGAACGCGCAACATTTTCGCGATATCTTCGGGCGTGAAGTACTGACGGCCGCACGTTTGGATTACATTAATCTTCATCATGCGCCTCCCCATCCTGCCTTTTCATGGCAGCCAAGATGTCATCAATACGAACAAGTTTTTGGGAAGTGCCGAGACAATAATGCCTAACAACACCCGTATTTACCGCATCCAAAAGAGTTCGGTAAGGGATGCCAACCGCAAGTGCGGCCGCTTTAATTTTGAGGAAGATAGGCTTTGATTGTTGATGCATAAGATCGCTCCGTATCGAACTCGACCGAAGCGCACAGCATTCTATTTAAATAGATATGTTTTTTAGCCACGGACCGAGCTCATTCTCATGAGTTACACCATTACCGGAACTCCCGATAACGATCTCAATCCCATTCATCTGCATCGGCAGATCATAACAGCGTTCTCAAGCGATACCTTGAGTGCCAGACGGACTTGGGCTTACCCTCACAAATATGGAGGCCATCTGCATGTGGTATTTCCGACTTGCCCATGCAGTGTAGATGAAACTTATTTATGCCGCCTTGGCTCTCTGGTCAACATCATTTTTTTAGAAGGTGCTTTTTACACCGCATGACACCTAAAAGCACAGGAATGCATCCCTTTATACCCCCCCAAGAAACCCCTGTACTGGGTTTAACTAATTGGATATCTACGTCCGGTGTGATGGGCACACAAGTAGAATGCTTATAAACATAGCTGGCCAGATAGAGACGACATATCTCAGGACTATTGGAACCTAGAACCACGCTCTTGTGTTTTCTCCACGTGATCATGTGGTGGCATGAACTCTTGGTACCGCGCTGAAACATCAACAGTTACGATCTTGTTCCTAAGCCAAAAAGGTAGCTCTTTTTTAGCCGCCCTCACAATCTCTTTCATGGCAAAGTCGGAAAACCACAAAACGTCATCCGCATGCAAGGCCATCGCCTCAACTAAATCCTTATAAGTACTGTCTGACGAAGCTCCTTTAACTTTAAAGAAATAGCAAAATTCGATTACATCCTCCGGCGTACTCTCTTTAAAAGCTGCATGATAATCCATGAGATTCGCGTGTATATTCTTAAAGTCCGCTAAGTAATTCTTTAAGTAGACAATTGCACGAATTATTTCAGGAGAATGAGCCGCTAAAATTTTCAACTTATCGAACTGTATATCAACCTCCACGTGGGGAGGCATAGATATTGAAAAACCCGTAGAGACAACTGGCTTTTCACCTTTCGATAATTGGAGCCTTCCTTCGCGAAAATCGGTAATGGTTTTTAAGTTACGTTCATACTGACATTTAAAGGGCAAAATAATCTGTTTCTTCATTGACAGCATTGTAGACAAAACACCGTCTAGAACCATGATGGATACATTCGCATCCTTAAGAAGCTCATCTTGTCGCCTTAGGCTTTCGATGAAAAGAATCGTACCCGAGCCAGCTATGGCACCAAAGAGCGCGGTCGCAAAGCTTGAGTTCAAAAAAGACCACACTTCTAAACCGAATATTACAAAGCAGTACCCCGTACAAATGCTAAGGGAAAAAATTGCCAATTTATTTGTAGGCATAGAGGGTCCTCTCTTATCGCTTCTTCTGGCTACACCCTGAGCTAACAACCCTGTGTTTCCCTTGTGTTTGCCAACAGCCCTTGCAAACCCATGCAAAAGCCTGCAAACCCCGACACAAAAATACACATTGTTTTAGACATGCGAAAGTGACGCTGGTGACGGCGTGACGCTGGTTTCTTTAATTTTGTCAGGAAGATAAGTGGCGCACCCGAAGAGATTCGAACTCCTAACCTTCTGATCCGTAGTCAGATGCTCTATCCAGTTGAGCTACGGGTGCGTATCGGATGCCGTGCTGCCGCCAAATGGCGGTGGGGCATCAAAGGTGTGATGGGTTTTAATAGATTCTGTCCAGCCGCGCAAGGCACTTTTCCATGATTCCGTAAAATATTGCGGTTTTTTGGCCTGCACCGCGCCCTGCCACGCCATGATCGGCCCCGTCAGCGCGCGGCCTGCCGCCTGCCCGGTCGCGCCAGGGCCTGAATACGCCATTCCGCATCCGGCGGTGCGATTCCATATTGAACGGCGTGAAGTGATGCTTTAAAAAGGAAAAACAATTCCTTAGGGCATTTACCCGTCTGGCCGCGCGCCATGCGGGGGACGCACACATTTTGACAGAGGATACGGCCTTGCTGACCACCCCGTTTCGCACGCACCTCTCGCTGCTTGTTCTCAGCCTTGCGCTGTGCGGCAACGCATCTACGGCTATGGCCGGTTTTTCAAGCAACGACAGCAGCAAGCCTTCGCTGGTCGTGACCGAGGAGCCGCCGCCCGAGGTCATCTACCGCCCCGGTTCGCGCGATGCGACGTTCAGCACCGGCACGCGCACGCTCGCCCTTGAAGGCCAGAACGTGCAGACCCTTGTCACCCGCAAGGTTGATGAACTCAACAACGAACTGCGCGCACTGCAAAGCACGACCAGCGGCTATCAGGACCGCCTGCGTGCCCTGCAAAGCCGCAGCGACGCCGAGGCCGCCGAATACTACGCGCTTGTCGCGGGCATCAATACCGAGCTGCAGGCCGGCACCACGCCGGGCAACCCGCTGCTGGTGGAGCGCTGGAACGTTGCGCAAAATACGCTGAACCGCCTGTCGGAAAGTGCCGGTTACCTGACCGAGCTGAGCAACGACGTTGCGGGTCAGGCCGCACGCGCCGCCTATCTGCAGGAAGCCGTGCGCGCGACCTACGGCCTGTCTGGCGCGGTCAAGGAAGACCACCGCCGCCTGCGCGAAACCGAAGACCAGGTAAACCAGAACATCGTCGTCCTCAACCGCCTGATGAGCGCGGTCAGCGACGAGATGAAGCGCCGCGACGCTTACCTGCGCGCGGAGCGCATGAACATGCAGACAATGACGCTGGCCATCGCCAACGGCGAACTGTATGGCCAGAACCTGTCCAACAGCCTGTATCAACGCGCCGCCGAAGACGGCCGTGCGGTATTCGGCGCCAACGCAGCCCCGATGCCGACCACCGTCAGCACCGCCGGCGGCACCTATGCCAGCAACCGCCGCCCGCTGGTCATCATCCGTTTTGACCGCCCGAACGTGAACTATGAACAGGCCGTCTATACGGCTGTCGGTCAGGCGCTCGACAAATATCCCGCCGCGCGTTTTGACCTTGTCGCCGTCAGCCCCGCCGACGGCAATCCGGCCGAACTGGCAATGGCGTCGACCGAGGCACGCAAGAACGGCGAAGCCGTATTGCGCTCCCTCACCCAGATGGGCCTGCCGACGGAGCGCGTACGCCTGAATTCGGCCAACAGCCGCGATGTGCGCAATAGCGAAGTGCATATTTACATCCAGTAACGGCGCCCTATATACGTTCTCCGACACCAAAGGCGCCTCCCGTCAGGGTGGCGCCTTTCATCTAGACACTTTTCAACACGCCTCTTTTAAGGAATTTCGATGGAAGCAGAGACAGTCGACCACGCCGCCCACGCCGCCCATATGCTGACCCCGATTGCTTTGGTCACGATGGCGGCACTCTTGTGCGGTCTGGCGCTGATCCGTCTGCGACAACCCGCCATCGTGGGCTACATCGTCGCGGGCCTTGCGCTTGGCCCCACCGGCCTAGGCCTTGTCAGCAATACCGAGAACGTACAGTTGCTGGCCGAGCTTGGCGTCATCATGCTGCTGTTCATCATCGGCATGGAGTTGAACATCCGCAGTTTCAAGGCAGTGATGAAAACAGCACTCAGCACCGCCGTGTTGCAGATATCCTGCGCCTTTGCCGCATTCTGGGCCGTGGGTACGTATTTTGACTGGCCGCTGAGCAAGATCACAGTCTTTGCCTTTGCCACCGCATTGTCGTCGACAGCGGTCTCGATCAAAATTCTCGAGGAAACCGACGACCTGCGCACGCCGGTCGGGCGCACGACCGTATCGGTGCTGGTGGCGCAGGATCTGGCCGTCATCCCGATGTTGCTCATCATCGGTGCCTTCGGCGTGACCCATACAGCCAGCGGCAACAGCCCCGGCCTTGATATCGCGCTCAAGCTTGCGGTGTCGATCGGCCTGCTGGTTCTGGTGTCCTATGCGCTGTCGCGCAAGGAGCGCGTGGTGCTGCCGCTGTCAAACTGGATTTTGTCGCGCACCGAAATCGTGCCGCTGGCCGCGATGGCATTTTGCTTTACCTGGGCAACACTGTCGGGCGCGATGGGGCTGTCGACCGCCTATGGCGCGTTTCTGGCCGGTCTGATCGTTGGCAATTCAAACGTGCGCGCCGCCGTGCATGAAGCGGCCGAGCCTATCCAGGCGATTTTGCTGATGGTGTTCTTTTTGTCGATCGGCCTGCTGATCGACGTCGACTATATCATCGGCAACTGGAAACAGGTGCTGATGGTTCTCAGCATCGTCACCTTGCTCAAGACCACCGTCAACGTCGCTATCCTGCACTGGGTGAAAGAGCCGTGGGAGCGCGCCTTTCACAGCGGGGTGGTCATGAGCCAGATCGGGGAGTTTTCGTTCATCCTCGTCGCGGCGGGTGCCGCCGCCAAGGCGATTTCGGCGGACGACTACCGCCTGATGATCGCGGTGATCGCGCTCAGCCTGCTGACCAGCCCGATGTGGCTGGCCATCGCGCGCCGCCTGCATGACATCACGTTGATGCGACTGGTGGGTGCAGCCATTCCGCACAACCTGCCACCGACGGACGAGCAGCGATAATCAAAGGGTAAAGCCGCGGCCCAGCGCCTTTTGCAGGAAGTCGCGCGGCACTTCCTGTACGGCGTTCTGTGCAAGGTCGGCCAGCTCGAACGGGCCGTAGGATGTGCGGATCAGGCGGTTGACGCTCATATCAAGCGCGCCCAGCACGCGGCGGATCTCGCGGTTCTTGCCCTCGTGCAGGGTCATCACCATCCACAGGTTGCGGCCTTTTTTCTGCGTCACCTTGGCCTCGATCGGGCCATAGTTTACGCCATCGACACGCATACCGCGTGCAAGGGCATCGATGCCATGTTCGTCGATATCGCCAAAGGCCCGCACGCGGTAGGTGCGCGCCCAGCCCGTGGCGGGCAATTCCAGATGACGCGACAGCTCGCCATTGTTGGTGAGCAGCAACAACCCCTCGCTATTGAGGTCAAGGCGCCCGACGGAAATCACCCGCGGCATGGCCTTGGGCAGGTGGTCGAAAATGGTGTCGCGCCCCTGCTCGTCGCGGTGGGTGGTCACCAGCCCTGCCGGTTTATGATAGAGCCACAGACGCGTGGCATCAGCCTTGCCGACAGGCTTGCCATCGACACGGATATCCTCGCGCCCCGTCACCTTGACGGCGGGCGTGTCAAGCACATGTCCGTTGACGCTGACACGTCCCTGTTCGATCAGCCGTTCGGCATCGCGGCGCGAACATATGCCTGCGCGCGCCAGCACTTTGGCGATGCGCTCACCCTCGGCGGGATCGGTGTCTTTATTTTGCGGAGGTTTTTTGCCTGTCATTCTGCTAGTCTATGCCAATGGAGCCGCAAAATAAACACATGACTGCCGCCATAGAACTGGCCGAAGCCGCCGCCCGCATGGGCGAGGTGCCCGTCGGCGCGGTACTGGTCGACGGCGACAGCGGCGAAGTGCTGGCCGCCACGCATAACCGCATGCTGGCCGACCATGACCCGACCGCCCATGCCGAAATGCTGGCCCTGCGCCTTGCCGCCCGCGACAAGGGCGAAATCCGCCTGACGCGCTGCGACCTTTATGTGACGCTGGAACCCTGCCCGATGTGTGCGGCGGCGCTGGCGCTGGCGCGCGTGCGCAGGATTTATTTCGGCGCTTACGACCCCAAGGGCGGTGGCATTGAACACGGCCCGCGCATTTTCGCCCAACCCACGTGCAATCACCGCCCCGAAGTGTACGGCGGCATCAGCGAAGACATCTGCGCGGCACAACTGCGCGCGTTCTTCGCGGCTCGGCGTTAGGAATTGCCGTTTATTCTGATGATATAATCGTGCGCCTCGCTGACCGGCACGGGCTTGCTGAAGAAATAGCCCTGCCCGTAGTCACACCCGATGGCGGCCAGCGCGCCGATCTGGCTGCCGTCCTCGATCCCCTCACCCACGATCTTGAGGTTAAACGTGCGCGCCAGCGACACGATCGCGCGCACGACGTCAAGGCTCTTGCGGTTGGTGTCGATATCGCGCACGAAGGTGCGGTCGATCTTGAGGATATCGATAGGAAAGCGGTGCAGGTAGCCAAGCGAGGAATAGCCGGTGCCGAAATCATCAAGCGCAATGCGCAGGCCCAGCGCCTTGATTTCCGCCAGCACCTTTTCGGCCACGGCAGGTTCGTTCATCAGCGCGCTTTCGGTGACCTCAACCACGACATGCCGCGCATCGGCACCGGTATCGCGCAGCACGCGGCGAATGTCGTCGACGATGCTGTTGTCGTCGAAATAGGCACCTGACAGGTTGACGGTGACGTAGATATCCTCGCCCGCGGTCTTTTGCAGGTCGGGCAGGATCTCGCAGACATAGCGCAGCATCAGCATGTCAAGCGTGCGCACGACCTGGGTGCGCTCGGCCACGGAAATAAAGCTGTTGGGCGCGACCATGCCGCGTTCGGGGTGCTGCCAGCGGATCAGCGCCTCAAACCCGACCAGTTTCTTGTCGGGCAGGGTAACGATGGGCTGCAGGAACGGCACGAATTCACGGTTGTCGATGGCGCGGATGATTTCCTGCGACATGCGCAATTCATCAAGCGCCGTGTTCTTTTGCTGTTGCAGGTCCTGCAGGAAGTCGGCCCCCAGCACGCCGCCGTCATCGCCGCTGTCGCTGGTGACGGCACCCACGCTTTCCGCGACGTCGGGCGACACAAACCGCCACTGGCGGTAGCGGTTGACCAGCAGGCTCATCAGCAAGCCGACCAAGGGGTCAAGCCCCATCACGCGGTCGCGCAGCAGGCGCGGAGAAATGGTGAAGACTTCGGTATCCTCGACCGCCATTGCGGTGGCGCTGCGCGGGCCGTCGCCCAGCAGCGCGGTTTCACCAAAGACCTCGCCTTTGCCAAGGCGCACCAGCGGCACCTGCTTGCCGTTGCGCGTGGTGGTGATCTCGACCACGCCGCTTTCGACGATATAGGCGTTGTCGCGGCTGTCTTCCTCGCGGAAGATCACGCTGCCTTTGGGATAGAACGTGCGCAGGCGGTGAAAGCCGCTGCCGTCGCTCTTGGATGAAAAACTTGTCATAGGATATACCCGTTGCATCGCCGCGCCGCCTGACGCACAATCAGGACACACGCGCTTGACACTATTATAAGATGAAATCCGCATGACCGCACACAGTAAAGATGGCGATTTATTCGATTTTGACGCCGGCAAGCCAGCCGCAACGCCAAATGCGCCCAAGGAACTGTCGGTCAGCCAGCTGAGCAACCTGCTCAAGCGCACGGTCGAGGAAACATTCTCCTATGTGCGCGTGCGCGGCGAGCTGTCGCGCATCACCGTGGCGAAATCGGGCCATCTTTATACCGACCTCAAGGACAGCGACGCGGTACTCAACGCCATTTGCTGGAAAGGCACGTTGCAAAAGCTTGGCCTGCGGCCCGAGGAAGGCATGGACGTCATCGTCACCGGACGGCTGACGACCTATCCGGGGCGATCGAACTACCAGCTGATTATCGAGACGATGGAGCTGGCCGGGCAAGGTGCGCTACTCAAGATGCTCGAGGAGCGCAAAAAGAAACTTGCCGCCGAAGGGTTGTTTGATCCCGCGCGCAAGCGCCGCCTGCCGTTTTTGCCCAAGCGCATTGGCGTCGTGACCTCGCCCACGGGCGCAGTCATCCGCGATATTCTGCATCGCCTGGGCGATCGCTGCCCGCTGCCCGTTAGCGTCTGGCCTGTCGTCGTGCAAGGACCAAGCGCTGCCGCCGAAGTGATCGCCGCCATCGACGGTTTCAACGCCCTGCCTGCTGACCATCCATTGCGCCCCGACGTGCTGATCGTCGCGCGCGGCGGCGGCAGCCTTGAAGACCTCATGCCCTTTAACGACGAAGCCGTCGTGCGCGCGGCCGCACGCAGCGCCATCCCGCTGATTTCCGCCGTGGGTCATGAAACCGACACCACGCTGATTGATTATGCCGCCGACCTGCGCGCCCCCACGCCGACGGCGGCGGCGGAACTGGCCACGCCCGTCAAGCGCGACCTGATCGCCATGCTGATCGACGACGGCCAGCGCATGCAGGCGGCGGTGGCGCAAAAACTGCACCGCTGCCGCAGCGACCTTGGCGGCCTTGCGCGCGGCCTTGGCCAGCCGCAAAACCTGACCGAAGCAAAACGCCAGCGTCTTGACCTTGCAGCCACGCGCCTTGACCACGGCCTGACACAATGGCTGGCGCGCAAAAGTACGCAATTGTCCGCACTGGCGGGCGCGCTCAGCCCCCGTGCGCTGACAGCGCCGCTCAGGGAAGGCCAGCGCGCGCTGGCACGCCTTGACGACCGCCTGCGCCTGGCGCCTGCGCGTCTGGTAAAAGAACCGCAACAACGACTGGCCGCAGCCGCAGCATTGCTGCAAAGCCTATCGTTCGAACGCGTGCTGGAGCGCGGTTATGCCGTTGTGTTCGATGGCAAGGGCGACATCATCAGCAGCATCGCCAGCGCGCGCGGCGACATGACGCTGCGCCTGCGCGACGGCAGCATCACCGTCACAGCACACGAAAACAGCCGTAAAAAATAAAGATTATTGTTCGGAAGACGGCGGCGGGGCCGCAACCGGTGCTGCCTGCGGGGCGGCCTTGGCGCGTTCCTGCGCGGCATAGGCACGTGACTGGCGCAGGTGTTCGACCAGCATCACCATCATGATGGCGCACCACGTGGCACCCGCATAGCCAAGCGGACCGGCAATCCCCGCTGTCAGCAGCGGCAATAACACCAGCGCCGACAACGCCAGCGACCACACCAGCATGATGAACAGCTGGTTGTTGCGGTCACGCAGGGCAAAGACCGCCCACGGCGTCACCGCGCCCGCCACCACGAACATATTGACGAACAGCGGCACCGCCGATGACGGCAGGCCCGACGCCTGCGACGCCGTCAGCGCCAGCGTGGCCACCATGACCAGCGCCAGATAGGCAACACTGCCCACAGCGAAGAACGCGACCACGGCTTTGTGCTTGCCGTTAAACGCACTCCACAACCCCGCCATCAGACCGGCGGGAAAGAGGATGAAGGGGAACACCAGCCGCCCCATGACCACCAGTAAAAACGCAGGCCACACCACGGCCAGATGACCGTCGAGCGCGATCACGCCCGCACTGGCCAGCAGGCATGCGCCGGCAATGATGACCAGCGGCACAAGGCTGCGCACCAGAAAGGGTGTGCTTGCAGGTTTGGTGATCGGGGCGGGTGCGGACATCGGTTATCCTTAGCGCGTCTGCGCTCGGGCAGCGATCGTTGCTTAGAACGGGATTTCGTCGTCCATGTCGTTGCGGCTGCCACCGCCAAAGCCGCCACCCGACGACTGGCCGCCGCCGAAGTTGCCGCCGCCGCCAAAGGCGTTGTCGTCACCGCCGCCCATGCTGTCGGATGCGCCGCCGCTGCGGCCATCCAGCAGGGTCAGCTCGCCGCGGTAGGGGCGCAGGACGACTTCGGTCGAATACTTTTCGATGCCGTCCTTGTCGGTGTATTTACGAGTTTCAAGCTGGCCTTCAAGATACACCTTGGAGCCTTTTTTCAGGTAGCGTTCGGCGATGCCCACCAGCGCGTCGTTGAAGATCGACACGCGGTGCCATTCGGTGCGCTCCTTGCGCTCGCCGCTGGCCTTGTCTTTCCAGCTTTCGGACGTTGCTACGTTCAGGCTGCACACACGGCCGCCGTTCTGGAAGCTGCGGACCTCGGGGTCGCGCCCCAGATTACCGACGATGATTACCTTGTTGACGCTGCCAGCCATAGTGATGTCCTTTCCGGGCCATGAATAACGAAGAAATGAAGCACGTATTATCTACGCGATTCACCAGGGCGCGGCAAGGGCGGCCCCATCGCCTTCAGCAACGGCGGCACAGATAAATAACCATTTAAAATCAAATGGTTAAATTTTAACCCAAAAAGGTAGTCGTATATTTTGACATAATCCTGATATCCGTCTATTATTTAGGACAGTTCAAAAAGGCCACCGGATTCTTCCTTTTTGTTGCGCAGCAAGACAGATCGACGCACAAAAATATCAGCCGGAGTGCCGCCACCGCTTGTACAACTGCCCAGTGACACGTAGGTTATCACGACCATGACAGCAGAACCGCAACCCGCCGATCCCCGCCAGACAGCCAGCGCACGTGCGCGCGGGCTGATCGGCCGCACCGCCGGCTCGTTGCGCAATATGTTCCCCGCCCCGCGCGTCAAGCGCGCGCTCAAGATCGCGGTTGCGCCCTTGCTGATGACCACCGCACTGACGTCAGACGTCATCCAGCCGCCGCAAACCCCCGCCACCGTCGTCTGGGGGCATGGCAGCTACAGCAACGCCTTTGCCAATACGCGCGGCATCGCCTTTGGCCATCACAACGACACCGCCAATCCCGAAACCGTGGCGCCCCCGCCGATGACCTGCTACCGCCCGCAGGCGGAAGAGCGCCGCTTCACGCTCAATTCCACCGCATGGCGCGGTTTCTTCGAACTCAGCACCGGCCGCGCCTACAGCCGCGCCCTGCACCAGAGCGCGCGCGACCTTGAACTGTCGATCTGCGAAACGCCCGATCAAACGCTGGTGCGCAATTTCGACGCGCAAAACCGCCTGGCCGGCATCAGCAAGGACGGCAACCTCGCCACCAACATCCGCGAAGCGGCGCACGGCATCGTGCATGCGTTGATGCAACAGCATAACCTCAGCACGCCGTCGGCGGACGAGGCGCTGTTCAGCCGCCTCAACCGCCACCTGACCGCCGAAGCCGTGGCCCTGACCGCCGAATACGTCGTCGCGGCCGAGCTTGCCGCCGCGGGCGACAACGCACTGATGCGCACGCTGGAAAGCGAAAACCACCCTGCCCTGCGCCATTTCAACAGCGCCTTTGCCGAAGCGATGCAGCGCCACAACGGCGACCTGCGCAAAAGCGTCGACGACGCCGCCGCCACCACCATCACCTTCCTGCTGCGCCAGCGTGCGTTTATCGAAGCCAACAGCGACATCGTCCTGCGCGCCTATCTGGCCGAACTGGAAGTCGCCGGCACGCGCCCGCGCGACAGCAGCAATTTCGACAGCGACGACCTGCGCAACATGGGCCAGATCGGCCGCCGTTCCTTCAGCGGCGAGGCCCGCCTGCTGACCCAGCAGGAACTGGCCGTCGCGGCCCCCGACGTTGCGCGCATCGTCGAAGCCATGCAGCGCATGCACGCACAGCGCAACCAGTACCGCGCGCCGCGCCTGCTGATCGCCGACAATCCCTACCGCAACATCACCAGCACCGCCGTACAGGCGCAGGTCAACAATTCCGGCGGTATCTACAGCGTGCGCCAGGCATTCGAGCGCGCACGCTACGCCACCACCTACCGTTACAGCGGCCGTGAATGGCAGATGGGCGAAACCTTCCGCTATGGCATGCAAAGTGACTACACGCAGGCGCAAACCCCACAGGTCGTGCGCCCGATGTGGGAGCAGCTCAACCGCCTGCGCGTGCAAAGCCCCAATATCGGCCCCGCGATGATCGAACACGCCGCGCGCGCCAACATCGTTATGTGCTACGGCAACCTCAGCCCCAACCTGCTGGGCCAGTGGCAACCCGACAACGGCATTATCGTGATGGCGCACGCGCGCCGCGACAATATCGCGGGCAATACCCGCACCATCGCGCATGAATTGCTGCACCTGATGCAAAACGCCAACGGCATCGGCGGCTTTACCGACCGTTACAGCATCGAGGACATGCAGACCTCAAGCCTCGTGCGCGAAGCGTCGGCCAGCACGATCTCCATCCTCATCGCGATGGAATTCAAGCTCTACGGCGACGACAGCCTGTGGAGCTTTGGTGACGAACAGCGCTTTGCCGACCGCATGCTGCAGGTCTATACCGAAACCCGCGCCGGCGGCGCCAGCCATACCGAAAGCCTCGAGGCCGCAGGGCTTGAAGGCTATCACCTGATGTATAACCGCCAGTGGTGGCTTGACACCTACAACAACGGTGTTGCTGAAAACATGATCGGCCGCATCGCCAGCGGCTGGTTCAAAGCACCCTCGACCGAGCGCTATCCGCTCGACAGCATCCAGAAGGCGGGCCGCGTCAGCGATACCTTCAACTTCACGCGCAACCTGAGCGAAGCGCCGACCGACCAGATGCGCTTTGGCACCAACAACGACATGCGCGCGTTGTTCGCCTACCTGCACCTGCAGCAACTGCGCAAGAATTTCGGCGACAACCACGAAAGCGTCATCGCCCAGCGCAACCTGATGCGCGAAAACAAAAACCCCTATATCGACGTCAACTTTGACGAACTGGTCGCGCATTTCAACGCGCATCAGTACAAGCCGGTGATCTTCGTGGCCAACTATCTGGCCGGCCGCACCCCGCGTCCGGAAACGATGCCCGAGCCCACGCGCACACCGCCACCGCAACCGCGCGTGCCGACCTGTAGCGCAGGCTGATCTTTTTCTCTCCCTGAGTCGGAATTTATTGCGCGCCAACGCGTTATCAGGCGCGATGTGGCGTTGTCCCGCAATGATGCGGCGCAATATACACTGTTATTATTGGCTTTATTTCAATTGACCCCTGCGGCTTGATCTTTATGATAACCGCATTCCGTCAATTACGACATTTTCCACCACGATCCCAGCCAGGAGCAGCCCATGAAAGCCGTCCTCAAGACCCTGTGCGCCCCCTTTGCCGCCGTCAGCGTCGGCCTGTGCGCCCTTCCCGCCGCCGCCCAAGACGCAGCACCCGCGCCCGCACCCACGCCTGCCGCAGCCCCGTCGGCGGAACTGCCCGACCTGAGCGCTTTCAACCCGCGCGACCATTTCATCAAGGACGAAAGCGGCAAGACGCTCGACAGCCGCGGCCCGATGTATCTCTGCGACGACGACACCACCAGTTGCTGGACGCAGGAACAGCGCGAGGCCTGGGCCGTGCGCGAATTCCAGCTGATGATGCGCACCACCGTCTACAGCTGCCAGCAGTACTATCCGGGCGAACAGCTGATCGACAGCTATAACGCTCTTGTCGAAAACCACCGCGATACGCTGCAAAACAGCTTTCACGCTGTCGCCGCCTATTTCACGTCGAAAACGCAAACCCCGCGCGAAGCCTTGCTGGCCTTTGACCGCCTTGAAATCGCCAGCGGCAATATCTACTCCGGCGCGGGATCGCCCGAGTATTGCGCAACCGCCACGCAAATCCTGCGCCATGCCGCAACCCTGCAGGACGACGCCGACGTTGTCCGCATCGCCCACCGCATTATGCTGCGCCCCGCAGCCTGAAGGAGAAAGCGACCATGAAAGCAACCCTTAAAAAGCTCCGCCTTGCCTTTGCTCCGCTAGCCCTTGGCGCCGCTGCCGTGCCCGCCGCCGCACAAGACGCCGCCCCCGTCACCACCGAGGCAACTCCTGCACCGCAAACGCCAGCAACGCCGACGGCGGATCTGCCCGATCTGACCACCTTCCATGTCCGCGACTACCTGCGCGGCCAGGATACGCGCCTGCCGCTTTACCTCTGCGGCGACAACACACGTGATTGCTGGAGCGAGGAAGACCGCACTGCCAATGACGTGCGCGAATTCTGGCAGTTGCTCAACGTCACCGCACTTGGCTGCCGCGGTCCCGGCACCGACGACCTGCCCGAGGCCTATAACCGCTTTCTGCAGCGTCACGAAACTTTCC
The DNA here is from genome assembly GCA_023444705.1 of Pseudomonadota bacterium. GTDB lineage: Bacteria > Pseudomonadota > Alphaproteobacteria > Micavibrionales > UBA2020 > JAEXMB01. Next base: position 14,613 of record JAEXMB010000022.1, read on the forward strand.
TGACCGCGCAGTACAACCGCATCGACGCGCATTTCATCGCCAGGCTGGGTGCGGAGCGTGCGGGCAAGCGTGCGCACGACAGCCTGTCGACCACCGTCATGAACATGTTCGCCAGCGCCACCCCGCGCGCGGGTTTCTGCGACGCGGCGGGCCAGATCCTGCGCCATGTCGCCACGGTCGAGGACAGCGGCCGCCTGACCGTCATCGCACGCGAGGTCATGGCCGGATCGCGCGGCACCTATGCCCCCAACGATCCGCCCCCGCCCATTGTGACGGCCCCTGCGGCCCCGCCCGCACCCGGTGCCTGACCAGACCAAAAACCCCCGCCCGATCCGGCGGGGGTTTTTCTTTGCCCCGCGGGGCAGGCGGCCCTATATCAGGCACTGGTCTGTTTTTCTCGACAAAGCGGGCTATTTGTTCTATTTATGTTCTCAAACATGCCAGCACCCCTGACGAGCGCCCCATGAGCAAAAAATCCGCCCCCGTTTCCAGCGACCCCAACAAAAGCATCCGCGTCAAGGGCGCGCGCGAACACAACCTGAAATCCATCGACGTCACCATCCCGCGTGACGAGCTGGTGGTCATCACGGGGCTGTCAGGGTCAGGCAAGTCGTCGCTGGCTTTTGACACCATCTATGCCGAAGGCCAGCGCCGCTATGTCGAAAGCCTGTCCGCCTATGCGCGCCAGTTTCTGGAACTGATGCAAAAGCCGGATGTGGACAGCATCGACGGTCTCTCGCCCGCGATTTCGATCGAGCAGAAAACAACATCGAAGAACCCGCGCTCTACCGTCGGCACGGTGACGGAAATCCACGACTACATGCGTCTGCTCTGGGCGCGCGTGGGCGTGCCCTATTCGCCCGCCACCGGCAAGCCGATCACCAGCCAGACCGCAACGCAGATGGTCGACCAGATCGCGGCCCTGCCCGAAGGCACCAAGC
>JAEXMB010000065.1 GCA_023444705.1 Pseudomonadota bacterium
GGGCTCAGCAATGTGGGATCAAGTTCATGCGGGGCGATAATGCGAAACCCTTCGCGCTCAAGTTCCTGCGCCACCGCACGCAACAGCGTATCGTCGCCGAGCGCACGGCGGCCAAGACGCGCAAAAAGTTGCAAGGTGCGGAAATCGGGTTTGAGTTCGGCAAGGGCTGGACGGCGCACATGCCCCGCCATGACCAGCGTATCGACACCTTCGGCCTTGAGCAGATCAATCGCCTTGCCCGCAGCTCCCATACGTACCCATGCATCGGGGCTGGTGGCGGCATCGGCCTGACCGCGCAGGCCAAGCGTGTAAAAGGGCCATGCCTGCGCGCGGGCCGCCGCCTGCAAACGCCGCGGCAATCCTCCCCCACCTGCAATGATCCCGAGCCTGCCCATATGCGTCTTTAGGTTCCTGTCTTGGGTTGCAGTAGCGAACGACCGTCCTTGGCGCGGATGAAATCGATCATGCGCATGACAACCGCTTCCTGACCGTAATCGTTGGCGACCTTGTCGGTGCGCTCGGCCAGCGTGCCTTGCGCGTCGAACAGCTGCTTGAACGCTTTCATGAGCGTCTGCACCTGATCCTTGGTGAAGCCGCGGCGTTCAAGCCCGACATAGTTCAGGCCCGCAAGTTGCGCGCGCTCGCCTTTGACCAGGCCGAAGGGAATAACGTCGTATTCAACGCCCGACATGCCGCCGATCATGGCGAAGGGACCGATGCGCACGAACTGATGCACCGCCGACAAACCGCCGATGATGGCGAAATCGCCGACCTCGACATGGCCCGCCAGCGTCGCGTTGTTGGCGAGGATGACGTTGTTGCCCACAACGCAGTCGTGCGCCACGTGGCTGCCCATCATGAACAGGCAGTTGTCGCCGACGACGGTGGTCATGGCGCCGGTTTCCGTGCCCGGGTTCATGGTGACGTGTTCGCGGATCTTGTTGTTCTTGCCGATCACGAGAGTCGAGGCCTCACCCTTGTATTTCAAATCCTGCGGGTCAGAGCCCAGCGAGGCGAAGGGAAACACGACCGTGCCGTCGCCGATGGTCGTGTGACCATCAACGCAGACGTGGGATTTCAGCTCGACATTGTCGCCGAGCGTGACATGCGCGCCGACCACGCAATAGGGGCCGATTTTCACGCCTGCGCCCAGTTTGGCGCCTTCGGCGACCAGTGCGGTCGGATGAATGGAATTGGTCATGTTTTTATAGCCTTTCGTTACCCCCAGCCTAGCAACCGGGGGGGCCTAAACTCAAATCACGCGATGTGACAGATCGTTGCAGGCCGCCCCTGAAATCAGGCGGGTTTCTGATCCTTGTCAAAGATCATGGCGGTGACCACGGCCTCGGCGCACAGCTCGCCTTCGACCTTGGCTTCACAGCGGAATTTCCATACGTTGCGGCGGTTCTGGATGCGCTGGACATGAATGTGCAGTGCATCGCCGGGGGTTACGGGCTTGCGGAACTTGCCCTCGTCCACGGCCATGAAATAGACCAGCTTGCCTTCAAGCTCCGACCCTGCCGAATGCACCACCATCGCGGCGGCGGTCTGGGCCATCGCCTCGATGATCAGCACGCCTGGCATAACAGGCGCGCCGGGGAAATGCCCCTGAAAAAACGGTTCGCTGATGGTGACGTTTTTCAGGCCGACGGCGCTTTCGTTGGGCACGACGTCCAGCAGACGGTCGAGCAACAGGAACGGATAGCGGTGCGGCAGCATCTCCATGATACGGTTGGCATCGGCAACGAGAGATTTAGTCATTGTTCTTATTCCCCTTTACGGTCCGACATTTTCGACATGATGGCGACCTGGCGCATGAATTGCTTGATCGGCACGGCGGGCGTGCCCATCAGCTCCGCCCCTGCCGGCACGTCGCGCATGATACCCGATTGCGCCGCAATCTTGGCACCGGCACCGATCGACAGGTGGCCTGCAAGCCCCGCCTGACCGCCGGTCATGACGAAATCGCCAAGACGGGTCGAACCGGAAATGCCGGTCTGCGCGACGATGACGCAATTGCGCCCCGTCTGCACGTTGTGGCCGATCTGCACGAGGTTGTCGATGCGCGTGCCCTGCCCGATGACGGTGTCTGGCCCCGCTCCGCGGTCGATGGTTGCATTGGCGCCGATTTCAACGCCGTCTTCGATCAGCACGCGGCCCAGCTGCGGCACGGACACAAAGCCGCTGCTGTCCATCGCAAAACCAAAGCCCGGACGGCCGATCACGGCGCCGGGATAAATCGTCACCTTGTTGCCGATAACAGTATGGGTCAGATAGACGTTGGCGCCGATGATCGTATCGTCGCCGATGGTCACGCCGTCTTCGATCACCGCGCGCGCACCGATGCGGCAACGCGCACCGATGACAACATTGGCACCGATCACTGCACCGTGGCCGATATGGCAATCAGCGCCGATCTTTGCCGAGGCGTCGACGATCGCCGATGGCGCGACAAACGCCGTCACCGCAGGCTGCGGATAAAACGCCTGCGCCGCCAGCGCATAGGCGCGATAGGGATTTTTGGTTACCAGACAGACAAGGCCTTGCGGCGCATGCTCGACCATTTCAGGGCGCACGAAACATGCGCCCGCCTTGGTGGCCTTGAAATGGGCGGCGTATTTCTTGTTGTCAAGAAAGCTCAGGTGATCCGCCGTGGCATCGGCCAGCGGCGCCACATCGCTGACCTGACGGGCAGCCGCGCTTTCATCCGACAGGGCCGCGCCCGACAACTCGGCCAGTTGGCCAAGCGTCAGGGGCGATGATCGGGTGAAAAAGCGCGGGTCTGCCATCGGTATAATCCGTCAGGTCGGTGATGCGGTGATTACCACTTGATGTCGATTTTTTTGACTTTGGCGTTCAGACGCTTGACGACCTCGTCGGTCACGTCAAGGCTGGGCTCGGCCAGAACGACGGCTTCCTGTGTCAGGACCGACGCATAGCCGCGCTCCTTGGCGACATCGGCCGTGATCTTGCGGGCTTCGTCGCGCAGCTTGTTGATGCCGTCGGCCATACCCTTGTCGAGGGTCTGTTTGCGCTCCTGCACCATTTTCTGCGCCTTGACGAGCTTGTCTTCAAAGTCCTTGCGGGCCTTGTTGAACTCGTCCTCGCTCATCTTGGACTTCTTGGCGATGATGTCTTTTTCCAGCTGCGCCAGCGTGTCGCCTTCTTTCTGGATCTGCTTTTCGTACTCGTCGCGCTTGCTTTCAAGCGTGCTGAAGATGCCCTTGGCGGCATCGGTTTCTTTCATGACGCGGGTCATGTCGATCACGCCGAAGGTGTAGTTCTGCTCGGCATGCGAGGTTGCGGGCATCACCAGCAGGGCTGCGGCGAGTGCAAGGGTTGCAAAGGTCTTTTTCATGGTCGGGGTTCTTTCAGGGGTGGGGTTATTTTAAAGATAGTCAAAGTTTAGAAACGGGTGCCGAAGCTGAAGCGGAAAACCTCGGTCTCGTCGTAGTCTTCTTTCTTGACCGGCGTGGCAAGGTCGATACGCACAGGGCCCATCGGAGAGCGCCACGTCACGCCGCCGCCAACAGAGGCACGCATCGTGTTGGTGTCGTCGATGCCCGCACCGTTTTGATCGATGTCGGTCAGCACGCCGAAGTCGCTGAACACGTGCAGACGCACACCAAGGTCCTCGGGCAGGCCGCTCGGGAAGGCCAGCTCGGTCGAGCCGCGCCAGAACTTGTTACCGCCAAGCGCGTCGTCCGTCGCCGCGTCGCGCGGGCCGATACCACCGTCGGCAAAACCGCGCAGGGTGCTGCCGCCGATGTAAAAACGCTCGTTGATGCGTACATCGTCTTCCTTGATGCCGAAGATGTATCCCGCTTCGCCCAAGAGGCTAAAAATCCACTTGTCGACGATGGGATGATAGTACGTCCCGCCGATCTTGGTACGCAGATAGTCGGCATCGCCGCCGATGCCCGCCAGTTCGTTTTCAAGGCGCAGCACATAACCTTCGGTCGGATCGAGCTTGCTGTTGGTTACGTCATAGACCAGCTTCTGGCCGATGGCGGAGGTCGAGCGCTCGCCTTCCTGTTGTTTGATGTACGTCGATGCGTTGGCGTCGATGTTGGTGATGTCGGTGACGTCAAAGCGATAGGTCAGCGTCTGGCGCAGGTTTTCCGACAGCGGATAGCCAAGGTTGAGGCCCATACCCGTACGGCGGCTGTCATAGGATGATTCATCCTGCAGGTCGCGCGTGACGTGGAACAGGTCGATCCCTGCACTCAGGTCGCGCTTGAGGAAATACGGCTCGACGAAGCTGAAGTCGATTTCGTTGCGGCGGCCTGAAATAGTGGTAGCGAGTTCAAGCTTCTGCCCCTTGCCGAGGAAGTTGCGCTCGCGGATGCGGAAATCACCCAAGGGGCCGTCGGAGGTCGAAAAGCCAGCACCCAGCGACAGTTCGCCTGTCGATTTTTCCGACACCGTGATGTCGACGTCGGTCTTGTCCGCCTCGGCGGTTTGCACCGGCTTGACCTCGACGCGCTCGAAGAACCCGAGGTCCTTGATGCGCTGTTCGGATTTCTTGAGCTTGGCGGTGTTGTACGGGTCGCCTTCGACCAGATCCATCTCGCGGCGGATCACCTCATCCAGTGTGCGGACGTTGCCGTTGATGTTGATGTTATCGACGAAGGTCTTCTGGCCTTCGTTGATGGTAAAGCGGATGTCGATGGTTTTCTTGTCGCGGTTGCGCGCCACTTCGGGACGCACGTCGACAAAGGCGTATTGCATGTTGCCCAGCGCGTCGGTCATCGCCTGCACGCTCTTTTCGATCTTGCTGGCGCTGTACCATTCGCCCGGACCGAAGGTCAGGGTTTTCTTGAGCGGATCGGCGTTGAGGTCGGGAATGGCACTGGTGATATGCACGTTGCCGACCTTGTAACGCTCGCCCTCTTCCAGCGTATAAGTGACGAAGAAGTCCTTGCGGTCGGGCGACAGTTCGGCCACGGCGTTTTCAACGCGGAAATCGGCATACCCCTGATCGAGGTAGAATTTACGCAGCAACTCGCGGTCATAGGCCATGCGGTCGGGATCGTATTTGTCGTCGGAGCTGAAGAAACGCCACCAGCGGTCTTCCTTGGAGCGCACGACTTTCTGCAGGTCGGCATCATCGAACTTCTTGTTGCCGACGAAGCTGATGCGCGAGATCAGGGTCTCGGGACCTTCGCTGATTTCAAACACAAGGTTGACGCGGTTCTGGTCGAGCTTGATGATCTTGGGCTCGATCGAGGCCGAGAAACGTCCCGACAGGCGGTAGACTTCCTGCAGGCGTTCGACATCTGATTGCACGCGCGCGCGGGTAAAGACGGTACGCGGGCGGATCTGGATTTCCGACAGCAACACGTCGTCCTTGAGCTTGGCGTTGCCTTCGAAATTGATCTCGTTGACGATGGGGTTTTCAACCACCACGACGATCAGGTCGTTGCCTTCCTGATAGAGCGACACGTCGGCGAACAGGCCGGTGGCATAAAGGCTTTTGAGCGCGCGGTCCAGGCGTGCGGCGTCAAACGGGTCGCCCGCCTGAACGTCGATATAGGACATGACCGTCGCGGGCTCGATACGTTGCGTACCTTCGACGCGCACCTGCTTGATGGTGGCCTGGGCAAGGGCGGCCGTGGAGGCACCCATGACCAAGACCGCCAGCATGATTGCCGTTGCGGTTGCACGCAGTGCCGACGCGGAGCGGGCCTTGCCTGAAGGAAAGCTGGTTTTCATGTATCTCTGTGCCTGATGACGATGCTTTTGTTTTTTATCGTTATTTTGCGAAAATCACGATACCAGATTCACCACGTAATCGACAACCTTTAGCTGGAGCAGGTCATTCCAGGTGGCAAATACCATAACACCAAGCAAGAAGACCATGCCTACCCGCAGGGCGTATTCCTGCACCCGCTCGCCAAGGGGTTTGCCCTTGACGGTTTCAAGCGCATAGAACATCAGGTGGCCGCCATCCAGCATGGGGATCGGCAGCAGGTTGATAAGGCCGAGATTGACCGACAGCAGGGCGGCAAAGGTAATCATCGCAATCAGGCCGCGCTGGGCATAGTCGCCCGCATAGGCGCCGATGCGCAGAATGCCACCCAGCTCATCCGTGCTGCGGTACCCCATGATCATCTGGCCGATGGCGGTCAGAGTATCGGCGCTAATGTTCCAAGTATCCTTTACAGCCTGCGTAAAAGCGCTGCCGGCACTGTGGGGCTGGATTGCGGTATCGGCGGGCGGGCTTTTCAGGCCAAGGCGGCCCGTGGAATGGCGAAAGCCAAAGCGGTCTTCCTCGACCACCAGTTCGGGCGTGATGGAGAGCGTCTTGACGTTTTGCTCGTCCCAGACGCCATTACCTTTGTAGTGAACCAGTTTGACCTCGATCGGCTGATCGAGGTGGACCGCCACGTATTTGCTCAGATCCTGAAAACGCTCCATCTGCACGCCGTTGAGCGACAGGATCTTGTCGTCAGGCCTGATGCCCGCCTTGTCGGCGGCGGAGCCTTCGATCACGGTCGCGGCCACGGGCGGCATATAGGGCTTGCCCTCGACCATATAAAGGCCGGTCAGCAAGGCGATAGCAAAGATAAAGTTGATGGCAGGGCCGGCCACGACGATGGCCGCGCGCTTGGCTACCGGTTGGGTAAAGAAAGCGACCTTGCGCTCGTCCGTTGTCATCGGGCGTACGTCAGCCCCCTCGCCCGTGACCGCATCGGCGTTGCGCGCACTGGCGGGGTCGAGATCGCCAAACATCTGCACATAGCCGCCAAGGGGGATGAGGCTGAATTTCCAGCGCGTGCCGTGGCGGTCGGTGCGGCCAAACAGCTCCTTGCCAAAACCGATCGAAAACGTCTCGACCTTCACGCCGCACCAGCGGGCGACAATATAATGTCCAAACTCGTGTACAAAAACGAGCAGGCTGAGGACCAGAATGAACGGCCCGCCATAATCCTTGAAAAAGGTAAAGGGCGTGGTCAGCAACTGGTGGAAAAGATCGTTCATGGGGTCAAGCCCTCCTTCACAGGCGCGTTTTACGCAGCCATTGATTTACAAGTATTTATCTACGCCTATCCGGCGCTTTCAGCAAGGGTGCGCGCAATCGCGTCGAGCGTAAAGACATCGTCGACCATCACGGGCGCGCTGCCCGGGCAAATCTCGGGCCATTCACGCATGACCCGCGCCACCAGCGGCACAATGGTATCAAAGCGGCGCTGCCCCGCCAGAAATTGCGCCACCGCAACCTCGTTGGCGGCGTTGAAGGCCACGGCCATGCCGGTTTCGTCGCCTTCGATCCCGCGCACAAGTTCCAGCGCCTCAAAACGCTTGAAATCAGGAACTTGGATATCAATGCTAATCTTGTTGTTAAGGTCAAGCGTGGCACCCGTGGTGACGATACGCTGCGGCCATGCCAGCGCATGCGCAATCGGCGTGCGCATATCTGATGCACCCATTTGCGACAAGACACTTCCGTCCTGATATTCAACCATTGCATGAATGATGGATTGGGGGTGGATGCGCACCTCGATCTGGCTCATCGGCAGATCAAAAAGATACATCGCCTCAATGACTTCCAAGGCTTTGTTCATCATCGTCGCGCTGTCGACGGAAATCTTGGCGCCCATCGCCCAGGTGGGGTGCTTGACGGCTTCCTGCGGCGTCACTTCGCCCAATGTTTCAAGCGGGCGGTTCAGGAACGGCCCACCCGAAGCGGTCAGGATCACGCGCTTCACATGCGCGCGCGCCTTGGGGTCCAGCACCTGAAAAACCGCATTATGCTCGCTGTCGACCGGCAGCAGGGTCGTGCCATGCTGCGCCACTGCCGCTAGCATCAGCGCGCCAGCACAGACCAGCGATTCCTTGTTGGCCAGTGCGACCACCCCGCCCTGCTCGATCGCGGCAAGTGTCGGGCGCAATCCCGCGATGCCGACAATCGCCGCCATCACCCATTGGGCAGGCATGCGCGCGGCTTCGACAACCGCATCGGCACCTGCCGCGACCGTCGTTTGCGTGCCCGCCAAGGCCTGTTTAAGGGCATCGTACAGGCTTTCATCGCCAATGACCGCATGGGCGGCGTTGAGCTTTCTGGCTTGCTCGGCCAGCAGGGCCACGTTCTTTTGCGCCGTCAGCGCGACCACGCGGAATTGTGCCGGATTGGCGGCGATCAGGTCGACGGTGGATTGCCCGACCGATCCGGTCGAGCCAAGAATGCTGACGGTTTTCATGGCGGCAGGTCCCTATCTGGCCAGCATGGCGGCAATAAAGGCGCCATAGACAAGCGCGACCAGTAACAAGGCGTCGATACGGTCGAGAATGCCGCCGTGGCCGGGGATCAGGTTGCTGGTGTCCTTGATGTTATATTTGCGCTTGAAATATGACACCGACAGATCACCCACCTGCCCGACCATACCAAGAAACACGCCGAGCGCGAAATAGGCCCAGCCACCCGCAAGCGCGCGCTGTTCGTCGCCAAAGCTCAGCCACGGGCAGCTCATCAGTGCTGCGATCGCGCCCGCACCAAGACTGCTGCCAACAAAGCCTGACCATGTTTTCTTGGGGCTGATCTGCGGCGCAAGTTTGGGCCCGCCGATCAGGCGGCCAAAAATATAGGCAAAGCTGTCGCTGGCCCAGACGATGAACAACAGGGTAAGAAAATGAAACAAGCCGTTTTCAATACCTGTGCGCAGCCAGACCATGACCGCGATCGACAGCACGATATAGACAAACCCGCCCACCAGACCGCGCAAAGACGGCCCCTGTTGCGCGTAGTTATAGGCGAAGATCAAAAAGCACAGTGACAGCGCGAAGACCAGCACCGGAACGCCGCCGCCCAGCAAATGCGCCACCAGCACAGCCAGCGCCGCCAGCGTCGCCGCCAGCGTCACCAGACCGGATGGATAGGCATGATCCTTGCGCAGCATGTCGCCCCACTCGCGCACGGACAGGGCGGCAGCGGCAGCCATCATCAGTGTGAAGCCCCAGCCACCGAAATAAATAATAACCAACACCGCAGGCGCAAAGATCGCGGCGGATTTCAGGCGTGTCTTGAGAGAGCTATCGGGTTTCGGCGCCGCGAGTTGTTCGGTCATCGTATATCCCCTTTGTGTGTGGTTCAGCCTTGTTGCCCGCGCGCAAGATCATCACTGTCGCTCAACCCGCCAAAGCGGCGCTGGCGGCGCGCATAATCATCCACAGCCGCGCGCAGGTGATCTGCGCTAAAATCAGGCCAGTGCGCATCGGTAAAATAAAGTTCGCTGTAAGCCAGTTGCCACAGCAGGAAGTTGCTGACGCGGTTCTCCCCGCTGGTGCGGATCATCAGGTCCGGATCGGGAATGCCTGCGGTCGACAGCGCATCGTTAAAGCTGTCTTCGGTGATGCTCTCAAGCGTGCGCTGTCCTGCCGCGACCTCCGCCGCCATGCGGCGCGCGGCGTCGGCAATATCCTGCCGCCCGCCATAGCTCAGCGCGATGACAACGGTGATTTTGCCGTTATCGCGCGTGATGTCCTCGGCATGGTCGATCAGCTTGCAGATATCGGCGGGCAGACGCGCGCGGTCGCCGATCACGCGCAGGCGCACGCCGCTTTTGTGCATCTCGCTGGTTTCTTTTTTAAGGTAGTAGCGCAGCAGATCCATCAGGGCACCCACCTCGCCCGCCGGACGTTTCCAGTTTTCCGAACTGAACGCGAACAGGGTGACGTATTGCACCCCCATGTCGCGCGCGGCCTCGATCACCTTCTGCGTCGCCTCGGCCCCGCGGCGGTGTCCTTCGACACGCCCAAGCCCGCGCGCCGTCGCCCAGCGCCCGTTGCCATCCATGATGATGGCAATGTGGCGCGGGACGCTGTTGCGTTGCGGATCTGTCTCTGGCATGGCGGGTGTTCCCGAAGATCAAACCTGCTTGATTTCGGCTTCCTTGGCGGCCAGACCGTCGTCGATCTTTTTGATCCACGCATCGGTGATCTTTTGCACCTTATCTTCGGCGCGCTTGAGATCATCTTCGGAAATCTTGCCGCCCTTTTGCGCGGCTTTGGCGGTATCCATACCTTCGCGGCGCAGGTTGCGGATCGCAACTTTGGCTTGCTCGGCATATTTCGCGGCGATCTTGGCCAGTTCCGCACGGCGTTCTTCAGTCAGGCCGGGGATGGGCACGCGCACCAGCGTACCGGCCGGTTGCGGGTTCAGACCAAGGCCTGCGTTGGCAATCGCCTTTTCAACGGCCTTGGTGTTGGACGCATCCCAGACTTGTACGGTCAGCAGGCGCGGCTCGGGCGCGGAAACGGTGCCGACTTGCGTCAGCGGCATTTTGCTGCCGTAAACTTCTACCGTCACATGCTCGAGCAGGCCAACCGATGCGCGGCCCGTGCGCAGACCGCCGAATTCCTTATTGAGGACTTCAAAAGCAGCGCCCATACGGCGTTCGATATCAGTGTAATCGAGTTCAGACATATTTTATTCCTTCTCAGTAACGATGGTGTAGTTGCCGCGGCCTTGCATCAGTTCGGCAAAGGCGCCGGCTTGCTTGATGGAAAAGACGATGACCGGAATACGGTTCTCGCGCGCAAGCGAAATGGCCGAGGCGTCCATGACGCCAAGGTCGTTGGCCAGCACTTCAAGATACGTCAGGCGGTCATACTTGGTGGCGGTCGGCACCTTGACGGGGTCGGCGGTATAGACGCCGTCGACCTTGGTGCCTTTGAGCAGGGCATCACAGCCCATTTCCGATGCACGCAATGCGGCAGCGGTATCGGTGGTAAAGAACGGATTACCCGTGCCGGCGGCGAAGATCACCACTCGGCCTTTTTCCATGTGGCGAATGGCGCGGCGGCGCACGTAGGGTTCGCATACGGCAGCCATCGGGATGGCCGACTGCACGCGCGTCGGCACGCCTGCGTTTTCAAGCGCGTTTTGCAACGCAAGGGAGTTGATGACGGTCGCAAGCATGCCCATGTGGTCAGCGGTCGCGCGGTCCATGCCTACAGCCGCACCCGACACGCCGCGGAAGATATTACCGCCGCCAATCACCAGGCAGACCTGGATGCCAAGCTCCATCACAGCCTTCACATCCTGTGCCACGCGGGTCACTGTGGCATTTTCGATGCCATAGTCGCCCTCGCCCATCAGCGCCTCGCCCGAGATTTTCAGCAGGACGCGCTTGAAGGGCTGTGACGCCGGAATGTTTTTCGCTGTTTGTGCCATGAGGTCCCCGTCCTCTTGAATAACATATCCCTGTCGCAAAACCGCCGGGAGGTCGTCCCGGCGGCTTTGTGTCAGGTTTAGACTGCCATCTTGGCGACTTCGGCAGCGAAGTCGTCCACTTTTTTCTCGACGCCTTCGCCAAGTTCAAAGCGGATGTAGCTGGTCAGCTTGACCGGCGCGCCGACTTCCTTGGCAAGGTTTTCGATCACGCCCGAGATTTTGGTCGCGCCGTCGATGATGAAGGTCTGCTCGAGCAGGACAACCTGCTCGTAGTACTTGCGCATGCTGCCATCAACCATTTTCTCGATGATTTCAGCAGGCTTGCCCGATGCTTTCGCCTTGTCGGCGTGAACGGCGCGCTCGCGCGCGACCATGTCCTGATCAAGGCTGGCGACATCCAGCGCTTCGGGGCGCTGGGCTGCGATGTGCATGGCGATCTGGCGGCCGACGGCTTCGAGTTTCGCTGCATCGCCGGTCGATTCCAGACCGACCAGAACACCGATCTTGCCGCGGTTGGCGGTCAGGGCGTTGTGAACGTAAGCAGCAACCACACCTTGGGGAACTTCCAGCAGGCCGACGCGGCGCAGGGTCATGTTCTCGCCGATGTTGGCGATCAGCTCGGTCAGGCCGGCTTCGACAGTGGTGCCGCCGACATCAGCGGATTTAACAGCGTCAACCGTGCCGAATTTTTTAGCCAGCGCGACATCGGTCGCTTTGGTCAGCAGGGCCTGGAACTGGTCGTTACGGGCAACGAAGTCGGTTTCGGCGTTGAGTTCGATGATGACGCCGACGTTACCGGCGGTGCCGACGGACACCAGACCTTCAGCAGCGGCGCGGCCCGATTTCTTGGCAGCCGAAGCGAGGCCTTTCTTGCGCAGGTAATCCATTGCGGCTTCGACGTCGCCATTGGTTTCGGCGAGCGCTTTTTTGCAATCCATCATGCCGGCGCCGGATTTCTCACGCAGTTCCTTGACGAGCGATGCGCTGATTTCAGCCATTGTATTTTCCTTTATGTCTTGAGTGGAGGTAGCGGACATCCGCGGACAGGCGCGGCGCCGTGAAATTTTTGTCTTTCCGCGGGCGGGCCGCGCATTGCACGCGACCCGCACCGCTTGGAAAGATCAGAGCGTCTTAGCCAGCAGCAGCGGCCTTGACTTCTTCTGCGCCGTCGAGGTTTTCCTGATCGGGGTTGGCGGATGCGCCAACGTCTTTGCCCGACGAGGTGACTTCGGCTTGCAGGCCGTCAAGAACGGCTTCGGCAAACAGGTCGCAGTACAGGTTGATGGCGCGGGTCGCGTCATCGTTGCCGGGGATCATGAAATCAACGCTGTCGGGATCGCAGTTGCTGTCAACAACAGCAAATACGGGGATGCCCAGGCGTTTGGCTTCGAGGATCGCGTTGGCTTCTTTCACGACGTCGATAACAACCATCGCGTCGGGCAGACCGCCCATGTCCTTGATCCCGCCGAGGGCTTTTTCAAGCTTCTCTTTTTCGCGGGCAAGGTTGAGTTGTTCTTTTTTGGTCAGGCCGTGCTTGACTTCGGGGTTGTCCAGCATGCCGTCGACTTCGCGCAGGCGCTTGATCGAGTTGCTGATGGTCGCCCAGTTGGTCAGCATGCCGCCGAGCCAGCGGTAGTTGACGAAGTACTGGCCGCAACGCTTGGCGGTCTCGGCAACTTTCTCGGTCGCCTGACGCTTGGTGCCAACGAACAGAACGCGGCCGCCTTTGGCGGTGATGTCGCGCAGGTTCTTCAGCGCGTGGTGCAGCATCGGAACGGTCAGCTCGAGGTTGATGATGTGAACTTTGTTACGCTCGCCAAAGATGTAGGGCTTCATCTTGGGGTTCCAACGGCGGGTGTGGTGGCCGAAGTGAACGCCTGCTTCGAGCAGTTGGCGCATGGTAAAGGTAGGCATAGTCATCGCGTGGGTATCCTTTCGGTTCTGTCCTGAGCAAGCCCACCTCGCCGCAGTCACCATGACCGCGGCACCGAAAGCAGAGCCTGCCTGCGAATTTCCGTGTTATTGACGGAGTAGCGGTTTTATATGGGTTTCGCCCCTGTTTTGCAAGCCGAAAAGCGGCAAAAATGCCGTTTTTTCAGCCACGGGGAATAAGGCAGCGCCGCCTAGTGGATGGTCGCGAACAAGCTCGACAGCGCGCCTGCCTGCGGGCCCATTTTCTTGCGCATGGATTTGACGGCAGCGGCCTTGGCGGCCTGTTGCTGGCGCAGGAGCATTTTTTCGTAATTATTCATAGACTTGGCGGTTGTCGGGCTGGCGTAGCGGACATCATCAAGCGTGGTTTGCACGCGCGGACGCGCGGCGGATTGGGCCATTTTAGTCATTTTCTTCTCTATTCGGTCTTCAGGCGTCGCCGTGCTCAAGCGCCACCACTCATCGGGGCAGATACGTGTAATCAAGTAAGAGCAATAAAATTACACATATCCGGGGCCCCTTGCGGGACCGGACAACGTCACCCGACCCTACGACCTCCCTGCCTTTGCAGCGCTCCTGAGCGCAGGACAACAAACACCTTCAGGCATCTGTCACGGGCAAACAGAACAACGGCGAAACCGCCGCATATCTGCGAAGTTCGTGGTGTGGTCACAATGATGGAATAATGCGGCTTGCCGGTAAGAACCCGAACAAGAAGGCCAGAGACCTTGTATTTTGCGCTTTATCGCAAGACATCGCGCGACGGGGCGCCTTGGCGCTGTGATCGCGGGGTGAACAGCCTGCAACATAGCCGTAACTGTGGATAATTACAATAAGGAAAAAGGGCCTGTTTGGGTAATAAAATTACCGTGCCATTTTGCGCAATAATCCCCGCTCCTCAACCTTGCGCGTCTTGAGCGTCATCAACCCGTCGTAATCGAGGTAGTTCGAGCGCAGGTTGTCAAACAGACGGAAAGCTTCATCATGCGTCATGGCCTTGAGTGAATGGCCGTGACGGTTGAACGCGCCTTCGACATCGCGCAGCGCCGTGTTGACCTTGATGCCGGTGTGACCGTTGCGATAGGCGCTTTGCGCCAGCAGATAACCGATCGCCGCCAGCGTGCGTGCGCCGCTTGCGGATTGCGCGAATTCAGGCGCCAGCCAGTCAAGACTGTCCGGCAGCCCCGGCAATGCCATTTTCGCAGGCAGAGGCAACAAACTGCGGCTGTTGAACAGGCACGCCACGGCCAGCACATGCCCGCCGTTATGCGCGATATAGCTGGCAAGATTGGCAACCGTCGTGCCTTGCGAGACATGCCAGTCGACGACAACGAAATAATGCGGCTTGTCCGCGCCATCGCGCGCAAGAAAAGACGTTGGGTGCAACGCGCGGCGTTGCGCGTTGACGTTGAACACCTGCTGGCGTGTCAGGCTATGCAACACGCCGCCGCGGCCCGAGGAGCGGTCAAGATGCACAAGCTCGCAAATGGCGTCTTGCACGATCACCTTTGGCGCGTGCTTGCCAAGCTTGCGTGCGGCGATTTCAGCGCGCAGTTTTTTTACCGCCAGCCGGAACACGCCCTGTGCCGGATTGCGGTGGCCGGGATGCGCAACGGGGTCTTTCTGCGGGCAGACCAGATTGATCTCCCCCACACTTGCAAGCGTCTGGCCCTGCTTGGCCAGCTCCGCCTCGATGCGCGGCAGCAACGCCGTTTCGGACATATCGATCAGGTTGGGAAAATCGGCGCGCAACGCAACGCGCACAGCGGGATTGGTCAGGCGGCGGCCCACCTGCTCTATTTGTTCAGCACTGAGCTTTGCGCGCGTCATGCCCGCACCGCCGCCGGAGCCTGCCTGACAATGACCCCCGCCCGCGCAGACGGCAGATTGACCAGTTGCGCGTAGCTTAACTGATCAGCTTTGACCGACTGGCCCAGACGCAGCATTTCCCAATGCGTCAGCGCCAGCAGCGAATGGCCAAAGCGATTGATGGATGTTTCAACATTTTGCAGGGCCTCGTCACTGCCAAGCGTGATCCCTTCTCTTGCCGCAGAGCGCGCAAGGAAAAAGCCAAGCGCCGCCATCAAGGTGGTGTTGGCCGCTGCGCCAAATGCACTGCGCAGTGCGGGGAAATCCCCCTCGAACCCGCCAAAACCGTCACATGGTGCCAGCGGCGTTTTGCCGTTGCTGTGGCGCACCGCCGCCAGCACATGCCCGCCGTTATGCGTGATGTAGCTGGCCAGACTGGCCACTGTCGTCCCTTGCTCGATATACTGATCGGCAATGATGAAGAAATGCTCACGCTGCGCATGATCGGCGCGCAGGAATGGAATGGTGCGCCCGAGCAATGGCTGGCGCGCGACATATTGCTGGCGCTGCGTGACCACATGCAGCGAGTCCTGATTGTGCGTGCGGTCGAGATAGGCAACCTCGCCGATCATGTTCGCGCGCAACAGTTTTGCGGGGAAGCGTTCGCGATGGCCAGCGGCCTTCCAGGCTTTTTTCAGCGCGCGGATAGTGTCATAAGATGCGACCTCGCCCTTGCTGTTGTTATAGGCCGGAAACAGGCGTGGATCCTTGGCGGGATAAGCGATGGTGATCTCGCCTACATCCGCAAGCGTCTTGCCGCGCTTGGCCAGTTCGTCCGTGATGACCTCCAGCAGGCGCGCAGGATTTTGCGTCGACTGCACGAAGGGGAAGTCGGGGCGCAACGCGACGCGGATCTCGGGATTGGTCAGACTGCGTTCGACCGCCGACAGCTGTGCCTGCGTCAAAGACGCGCTGCGGTCCTCGCACCCGCGCGGTTGCGCGTGCAAAAGGCGTTTGAGGTATGTCGGCAGGCCGGGTGTCATTGCATCGCCTTGTTGAATGAGCGAATACAATAGCTTAAATATATAATTATGTTAACTTAAATGTTAAAAACGATTATTTTTCAAATACTTCAACAACACCAGCAATACTGCGTAACTGCTTGCCCGTACCTTCGGCCAGCCCCCAGCCGCCCGGCAGATCAATCGTCGTGACCTGACGCGCGCCTGTGCGCACCACCAGTTGCGCGCGTACACGCCCCTGCCCGCTGTCGACCAGTGCGGATTTGATGCGCGCGACCGCCTCGGGCTTGTCGATTTCGATGATGACCTGCCGCGTCATGCTTTGTACGGCGCTCGTCAGCGGCTCGATGCTGTGCGCAAGGAAGCGCAACTCGTCGTCGTTCTTGCGGTCGACCTCGACCGACAGCAAAATCGGCGTGCCGGCCTCGAGCAGCTCGCGGCTGGCATTGAGCGTTTCGGAGAATACCATCATCTCAAATACGCCCTGCGGGTCGGATACCTGCACGAAGGCGAAGCGGTTGCCTTTTTGCGATGTGCGTTCCTGCTTGCGCACGACGATGCCCGCCATACGCATGCGGTTGGTCGGGCTATTCATCAGCGCATGCGCGACTTCGCTCGACGGCACCACGCGCAGGCGTTCAAGCTGACTGGCCATGTTGTCGAGCGGATGGGCGGACAGATAAAAGCCGACGGCGTCGAATTCATGGCGCAGCAGTTCAAGCGGCTCCCACTTGTCGGCCTTGGTCAACTCGGGCGGCGGCAGGCTGTCTTGCGCACCGCCGAACAGGTTGACCTGCGCCGATGCTTTTTCCTCCGCCTGCGCCACCGCATAGCGCAGCAACACCTCGGACGAGGCGAACAGGTCGGCACGGCTGGGGTGGAAGTTATCAAAAGCCCCCGCGGATGACAGCGATTCCATCGTGCGCTTGTTGATCGCCTTGGTATCGATGCGGCGCGCGAAATCGTAAAGGTCCTTGAAGGGGCCGTTTTCCTCGCGCTCGGCGACGACGCGTTTCATCGCCTCCTCGCCCACGCCCTTGAGCGCGGCCAGCGCATACCGTATCGCCTTGGTGCCGTCGGGCATTTCCTCGACCGAAAAACGCGGCAGGGATTTGTTGATGTCAGGCGGCAGCAAGGTGACGCCCATGCGCATCAGTTCCTGACGCACCATCGCCAGCTTATCGGTAACGCTCATCTCCTGTGTCATGGTCGCGGCCATGAATTCGACCGGATAATGCGCCTTGAGGTAAGCCGTCTGGAAGGCGATCAGCGCATAGGCCGCCGAGTGCGCGCGGTTAAAGCCATAGCCTGCGAATTTCTCGATCTGGTCGAAAATACCCGCTGCCTGCGCTTCGGGAATGTTATTGGTTTTCTTGCAGCCTTCGACGAAAATCGCCCGCTGCGCGTCCATTTCCTCTTTGATCTTCTTGCCCATCGCGCGGCGCAACAGGTCGGCACCACCCAGCGTGTAGCCCGCCAGCACCTGTGCTGCCTGCATGACCTGTTCCTGATAGATCATGACGCCATAGGTGTCTTTGGTCACCGGCTCGAGCAGCGGGTGCATGTAGTCGATCTGCTCCTCGCCTTTCAGGTTGGCGAGGTATTTGGGAATGTTTTCCATCGGACCGGGGCGGAACAGCGCCACGATAGCCGAAATTTCTTCGAAGTTCTCGACGTCCATCTGACGGCAGAGGTCGCGCATGCCCGCACTCTCGAGCTGGAAGACGCAGGAACACTCTCCCTTGGCCAGCAGCTTGTAGGTCAGCTTGTCATCCAGCGGGAATTTGAGCGGGTCAAGCTCCTGCCCCGTGGTTTGCTTGATGAGGCGGATCGCCTCCAGAATGACATCGAGCGTTTTGAGGCCGAGGAAGTCGAACTTCACCAGACCGATCTTTTCGACGTCCTTCATGTTGAATTGCGTCGCAGGCACGATGGAGCCCGGATCGCGGTACAGCGGCACGATCTGGTCAAGCGGCTTATCGCCGATCACCACCCCTGCCGCGTGGGTTGAGGCGTGACGATACAAACCTTCCAGCTGCAGGGCGATATCAAGCAGTTTCTTGACCTGCTCGTCGCTGTCGCGTGCCTCGCGCAACATGGGTTCGCTTTCAAGCGCTTCTTCGAGGCTGATCGGGTTAGCGGGGTTTTGCGGCACCAGCTTGGCGATTTTATCGACCTGCCCGTAGGGCATTTGCAACACGCGCCCGACGTCGCGCACCACAGCGCGGGCCTGCAGCTTACCGAAGGTAATGATCTGCGCAACACTATCATGCCCGTATTTGTCGCGCACGTAGTTGATAACCTCGTCGCGGCGTTCCTGACAGAAATCCACGTCGAAGTCGGGCATCGACACGCGCTCGGGGTTGAGAAAACGCTCGAACAGCAGGTTCATCGCGATGGGGTCCAAGTCGGTGATGCGCACGGCCCATGCAACGGCAGAACCCGCGCCCGAACCACGCCCCGGACCTACGGGAATATCATGATCCTTCGCCCATTGGATGAAGTCCGAAACGATCAGGAAGTAGCCCGGAAAGCCCATGCCATTGAGGACATCAAGCTCGTAATTCAGGCGTTTGAAGTAAGCATCGCGCGTTTCGTCGCGTTTGGCCTGATCCCAATCAGGCTGGTAAACGTAATTTTCAAGCCGCCAGGTCAGACCTTCCTCGGCGCGCTGGCGCAGCTCATCGGCCTCGCTCACGCCCTCGGGCGTGGGAAAGCGCGGCAGGAAAGGCTTTTCTTCCTTGAGCATGAAGGCGCAGCGTTGCGCGATGGCGACAGTGTTCTCCACCGCCTCGGGCAGGTCCTTGAACAGCTCGGCCATTTGCTCGGGCGATTTGAAGTAATGCTCGGGCGTGACGCGGCGGCGCGTCTGGTCCTGCACATACGCACTGTCGGCGATGCACAGCAGCGCGTCGTGCGCCTCGTACATGTCGGGATTAGAAAAGAAAACGTTGTTCGTCGCGACGATCGGGATATTGCGCTCGTAGGCGAAATCAAGCAGCGCATCCTCGATCGCGACTTCGTCAGCAAGGCCGTGACGCTCAAGCTCGATATAAAGACTGTCGCCGAAAATACGCTGCAGGCGTTCCAGCGTCTGGCCCGCCGCAGCGCTCTGGTTTTCCAGCAACAGGCGGCCCACGGCCCCCTTGGTGCCCGCGGTCAGGCAGATCAGCCCCTCCGCGTACTTTTCAAGATCATCCCACAGCACGGCGGGACGGTCGGTATGTTCGGGCGGCGTGATAAAGGGATGGCTGACCAGCTTCATCAGATTTTCGTAGCCCTTGCGGCTCTTGACGAGCAGCACCAGCTGGTCCGGCGTTTCGACCTTGCGGTTTTTCTGCTCCCCTCCCTCGGGGCGCTCGATCCAGATCTGGCAACCGACGATGGGCTGGATGCCGGCCTTGGCCGCCGTCAGCGAAAATTCAAGTGCGCCATACAGGTTTCCCGTATCCGTCACCGCAACTGCAGGCATGCCAAGCTTGTGCGCCAGCGGCACAAGGTCCTTAAGCTTGATCGCCCCTTCGGCCAGTGAATAGGCGGAATGGGTGCGCAGATGGACGAACTGCACGGCTGGCTTGGCGGCGGCTTGGGTCATGATGGGTGATTGTGACGAAAAAACGCCCGCAGGGCAAGCCTGCCGGACAGTGAAATTCAACCTTGAAATACAGCCATTTAGCGGGCGACCAATTGCCCCTGCTTCAGCTCCAGCACGCGGTCCATGCGCGCGGCCAGCTCGACGTTATGGGTGACCACAAGCGCGCCGATCTTCAGGCTGCGGATGGTTTGCACCAGTACCTGAAAGACGCTCTCGGCCGTTTCGGGATCAAGGTTGCCCGTCGGCTCGTCCGCCAGCAACAATGCGGGACGGTTGACGAGCGCGCGGGCAATGGCAACGCGCTGTTGCTCCCCGCCCGACATTTGCGAAGGATAATGCGTGGCGCGGCCGCCAAGACCAACGCTTTCCAGCAGCTTTTGCGCACGCTCGCGCGCGGTATTCTTGTCCACCCCCGCCACATATTGCGGCAGCAACAGGTTTTCAAGCGCGGTGAAGTCGGGCAGCAGGTGGTGGGACTGATACACAAAGCCGATGTGATGGCGGCGCAATTTCGTGCGCAGGCTGTCGGCGGCGCGCGTTGCGACCTCGCCGTTGATCAGAACGTCGCCTGATGTCGGGGCCTCGAGCAATCCCGCGATCTGCAGCAATGTTGACTTGCCCGAGCCGCTGGGGCCCAGCAACGCCACGATCTCCCCACGTTCGATGTGCATATCAACACCGCGCAGGACGTCAAGACGGTGGCCGCCCTGCTCGAAACTGCGGGTGATGTTGCGAAGCGACAGCACGTATTGCGAATTATTCACGGCGCAGCGCCTCCACAGGGTCAAGGCGCGCGGCGCGCCATGCGGGATAAATGGTGGCCGCAAACGACAGTACCAGTGACATGACGACGATCAGTGTCACTTCATGCACTTCCATTTTGGCCGGCAGTTTGGAGAGGAAATAGATCTCGTCCGAGAACAGCTCCTTGCCCGTCAGGCCCTGCAACCACTGGCGGATGCTTTCGATATTGGCGGCGAACGTAATGCCAAGCACCGCCCCCGCAATGGTGCCGCCGATGCCGATGGCCGTGCCGGTATACATGAAGATACGGATAATCATGCCGCGCGTCGCGCCCATCGTGCGCAGGATGGCAATGTCGCGCCCCTTGTCTTTGACCAGCATGATAAGGCTTGAAATGATATTAAACGCAGCCACCACGATGATAAGCGTGAGGATCAGGAACATCACATTGCGTTCAACCTGCAGGGCGTTATAGAAGCTAGCGTTGTTGTCCTGCCAGTCGGCCACACCATAAAGATCGCCGATTTCGGATTTGATGGCGGCCTTGGTGGGTGCGAGTGCTGCGGGGTTTTTCACCCGTACCTCGATGGCGCTAACCCCCTCGCCCATATCAAAGAACACCTGCGCCATCTCAAGCGGCATGAAGACAAAGCCATTGTTGTATTCGTACATCTCGACGTCAAAGATCGAGCCGACCGTAAAACTGCGCGAACGCGGAATGGTGCCAAAAGGCGTGGCTTTGCCCTTGGGTGCGATCAGCACGATTTTATCACCAAGGGCAAGGTTGAAACGCTCGGCCAGGCTCTTGCCGATCGACACGCGGTCATCGGCAAAGAAATCGCCATCGGCCACGCGCGCGACGATGGATTGCGCCAAGATCGGCTTGGTCTTGAAATCCGATGGCGCCATCGCGCGCACCATCACACCGGATGCAGCACCATTGACGTTGAGCAATGCCTGCCCTTCGATGCTGGGGATCGCGCTGACCACATCGGGCATATGCCTGAGCGTTTCGGCCAGCGGCATGTAGGGATACATCGCGCGGCCGCGCTCGTAGACGTTGATATGGCCGTTAAGGCCGATGATGCGGCCGATCAGCTCCTCGCGAAAGCCGTTCATCACCGACATGACGATGATGAGGGTCGCAACCCCCAGCATGATGCCGATGAAGGAAAACCCCGCGATAACGGAAATAAATCCTTCCTTGCGCTTGGAGCGCAGATAGCGCCCCGCCACCATTTTTTCAAATGCCCAGCTCATCGCGGTCAATACGCCTTCGCGATGATGACCTTGCCGGGCGCGTCAAACGGCAGGCAACGTGCAGTCAGCGAGAATTCGCCCGCAACGGCCTGATATTCGGCGCTGTCCTTGACAAGACTATAATCCAGACGCACGCCGCCCGCGGCCTTGCCGTCCGCGAAAAACGCGCGCAGTTCGGCAACGGTGTTGACGTCGGTGACCATGCCCTGCAGGCGCTGGCGCGCACGAGCGAGCATGTCTTTTTGCATCGTATCAAGCGCGCTTTGGACCGCGGCTGCAATATCATCAGCAGCAACCTGCACCTTGCCGTCTTTGCCAAGGTCGCGGCGCACGATGGTCAGCTTGCCCTCGCTGATTTCGCGCGCGCCGATTTCAAGGCGCACCGGCACGCCCTTTTTGATGACGGCCCACATCTTGTCGGAACTGCGGGCGTCAGATGTATCAATACGTGCGGAAATGCCTTGTGTGCGCAACTTGGCTTTGACTTCCTCGCAATAGGCGAAGATCGCGGCCTGATCGTCGTCGCCCTTGAGGAACGGCAGGATCGCAACCTGATAAGGCGCGATCTTGGGCGGCATGATCATGCCGTCATCGTCGCCATGTACCATGATAAGACCGCCGACGGTGCGCGTCGACATGCCCCACGAGGTCGTCCATGCCAGTTTCTGCACGCCGTCCCTGTCTAGGAATTTGATGTCCGACGATTTTGCAAATGTCTGGCCGAGGTTGTGCGAGGTGCAGGCCTGCAAAGCCTTGCCGTCCTGCATAAACGCCTCGATGGTATAGGTTTCGATGGCACCGGGGAAACGCTCCTCGGGCGTCTTGACGCCGGCAAAGCCGGGCACGGCCATATAATCTTCAAGGAAGGTGCGGTAAACCTCGAGCATCCTGCGCGCATCGGCATCGGCTTCCTCGGCCGTTGCAAAAGCGTTGTGGCCTTCCTGCCAGAGGAACTCCGCCGTGCGCAGGAAGATGCGCGGGCGCATTTCCCAGCGCATGACGTTGCACCACTGGTTGAGTTTCAGCGGCAGATCGCGGTAGGACTGTACCCAGTTGTGCATGCTCTCGCCGATAATAGTTTCCGACGTGGGGCGGATGACCAGCGGTTCGGTCAGCTGCGATTCAGGATGCGGTGCCAGCTGGCCCTCATCATTGACGGCAAGACGGTGGTGGGTCACCACGGCGCATTCCTTGGCAAAGCCGTCGATATGCTCGGCCTCCTTGGCGATATAGCTCAGGGGGATCAGCAGAGGGAAATAGGCGTTTTCAACATCCTCATCCTTGATCATCTGGCCAAGGTGCTTTTGCACGTTTTCCCACACCGCAAAGCCATAGGGCTTGAGCGTATAGCAACCGCGCACGGGCGAATTTTCCGCCATGTCGGCCGCGCGCACCACCTGCTGGTACCACTCGGGGAAGTTTTCCTCGCGCGTGGGCGTGATCGCGGTTTTTGCGTTTTTAGCGGTTTTGGCGGCTTCGGCCATCGTGGCACCTGTAGGATCGGAAAAAGGGTGAATTCAGCGCTGATTATAGGCCGGATCGGCCCTGTTTTGAAAGTCCGGCTTTAGGGCTGTTTTTCGGCTTTTTTATCAACGCAGAGGGCGCGCAGGGCCGCTTCGGCCTGCCCTTGTAGCGGCTCCCCATCACGCAAGACCCGCCCGTCAGGCAAAACGGTGATTTTGGCGATATGGATCTGCCCTTCCGGCGTGGGGCTGACGCCATAGCCAAGGTATTGCGCCATATCGACGGTCAGGTCGAATTCGACGGTTTCGGGTGCCTTGATACCACCGCCGCCAAGGTCGGCTTCGACCACCGGCTTGCCGCTGGCATCGACACCGGGTTTATAGGCAGCATCGCCATCCGCGCCCGGCTGATAGACGGCAAGATTGCGACATGCCGCATCCGACAGCACCAGATCGGCGGCGTCGTTTTGCGCAAGGCTGTATGATGCGGCGGCGATCCCGCCCAGCACGACCGCCAGCGAGAGGAAC
Organism: Pseudomonadota bacterium; assembly: GCA_023444705.1. Taxonomy (GTDB): domain Bacteria; phylum Pseudomonadota; class Alphaproteobacteria; order Micavibrionales; family UBA2020; genus JAEXMB01. The sequence continues at coordinate 23,530 of JAEXMB010000065.1, forward strand.
TTATAAGATTTTTTCATCACTCGAATCCTTTCGAAAACCACTCGGTCCAGCGGATGACGCCAAGTTCGACCAGAATATGCATGCACAAAACGATCACGGCTGAAATCACCGTGGTCAGGATCAGCTTCTTCTTCATGTTCGCGTTCTTGGGCGCACCGGCGTCATAGCCCTTGCCCTCCTCGCCGTGGCGCTCCACGCCGATGGGCAGGACGGCAAAGATCACCACCCACCAGACAAGAAGATAGATAAAAAACGCGGTCAATAGCGACATGGCATCAGATCCTTACCAGATGGACGCGGGTTTGCGGCTTGCGGTCGAAATGCTCCTGAAAAAAGCGGCGCGCAGTAACGCGGATCAGCTCGGACAGGGCATTATCGTCCGCGCGCAGGGCTTTTTCGGAATTGGCGACGCGGGTGGCGATTTCATCCTCAAGCACGGCAAGGATCGCCTGATCGGCGGGGCTGTTTTCATCGAGCAAGCCAAGCGCCGTGATTTTGGGCGGCGAGACGAAAATCCCCTTGTTATTGACGACGGCGGTGATGACGGCGCTGCCGTTCCACATCATGCGCTTGCGCGTCAGGATTGCTTCGTGATCAACAGGGACAAGGCGGTTGCCCTCAAGCGCCAGCACGCCATGCGGCACACTGCCGACCACCTGCAGGCGGTCCTGCGCGATTTCGATCACCTGCCCGTTGGCAGGTATGTGCGTTTGGCGCGCACCACATTCCTGCGCCAGCTGGGCGTGTTTTTCCATCTGCATCTGCTCGCCATGCACGGGCACCACATAGCGCGGCTTGAGCCAGCCATACATGGCCTTCAGCTCCTCGCGGTAGGGGTGGCCCGATACGTGAATGGGCGCGTCGTGATCGGTGACGATATGCACGCCTTTGGCGTAAAGGCGGTTTTTGATGCGGTCGATCGCGCGCTCGTTGCCCGGAATGGCGCGCGAGGAAAAAATCACCACGTCGTTTTCGCGCAGTTCCATCGCCGGATGGTCGTCTGCCGCGATACGCGAGAGTGCTGCGCGCGGCTCGCCCTGCGATCCGGTGCAGATGTAAACCACCTGATCGATCGGCAGGAAATCCGCTTCCTCGTCGTTCATAAAAGGCGGCACGTCCTTGAGATAGCCGCTTTTGCGCGCGGCATCGTCGATCTTCCACAGCGAACGCCCGACAAGGCAGACCTTGCGGCCGCAGGCTTTGGCAGCCTCGTAAACGCTATGGACGCGCGCAACGTTGGTTGAGAAACAGGAAATCACGATGGCACGGCCCTGAAATTCGCCAAAGACTTCGGTCAGGCTGGCGGCGACAGCCGCCTCCGACCCCGAATGGCCTGGGACCATTGCATTGGTGGAATCGCCCATCACAGCCAGAACACCCTGTGTGCCGAGTTTTTGCAGGCGCAGCTCATCCGTGCGCTTGCCGATGACAGGCTCGGGGTCGAGCTTCCAGTCGCCCGTATGCACCAGCGTACCGACCCCAGCGACGGTAATGGCCAGCGCCTGCGCCTCGGGGATGGAATGCGCCACGTCGATGAAATCAATCGTGAACGGGCCGAGGTGCAGCGTACCCCCCGCCTGCACAAGATTGATAGGCACGTCGCGGCCCCATGACCGCTCCCCGACCGATTGCTTGACGCGCTCGGCACTGAACGGCGTTGCGTAAACGGGCGCCTTAAAGCGCAACCACAGGTCTTCGATCGCGCCGATATGGTCTTCGTGGGCATGGGTGATGACCAGCCCCAGCAACTTGTCGCCCAGCGACGCCGCAAAGCTTGGGTCGGGCAGCAGAATATCAACGCCGGGCATCGTATCGTCGGCAAAACCCATGCCGCAATCGACCATGATCCACTGGTCGCGGTGACCGTAGAGCGCCATATTGGCGCCGAAATTGCCGCACCCGCCCAGCGGCACGAAATAAACCGCGTCTTCCTTCATCTCAAACGGTTGCGCTTTCATAGATATACCTCTCCCGATGAGATAAGCCGCAGAGCGCCGTCTGACAGGCGCAGGCGCAAGGCGCCATGAATATCAATACCTTCGAACACGCCACTCAACTCCTCGCGCGTCAGACGCACGCGGATGGGCTGGCCCTGGTTGATCGCATGCATGGTCCATGCCGCCTGCACCGGTGCAAAACCTTCCATCTGCCAGCGGTCGTACCATTGCGCCAGTGCTGGCTCGAAAAGATTCAGAAAATCTTCCGGCGCAAGCATCGCCGCCCCTGCCTGCGGCAACGAAATGGCGCCGTCGGGCGCATTGGCCAGATTGACGCCAATCCCCGCGACCACCCACGGCAAGGTGCCGCCATTGCTGCTTTCGCTTTCGAGCAAAATGCCCGCGCATTTGCGGCCATCAATCAGAATATCATTGGGCCATTTCAGCCCCATGCGTGCCTGTGGCGGCAACACCGCCTTCAGCGTATCTGCCAGCGCAACCGCGATCACAAATGACAGCTGCCCCACATCGGCGGCGGAAATCGCCGGGCGCAGGATAACCGAAGCAAAAAGATTGCCCGCCATCGACTGCCAGCTGTTGCCGTGACGCCCGCGGCCTGCGGTTTGCTCGCGCGCGGTAATCAGCGTTCCGGCCGGTGCGCCATCTGCCGCCATCTGCTTGGCACGGGTATTGGTGCTGTCAACCGAAGCAAGCACATGGCGGTGAAACTGCAGCGGCTGGTGTGACGTCATCGCGTTACTGGATCAGCGATGCCGCCGCCTCGCCCGCCCACGTCATGATGGCCGAAGGCACGATGATGAAACCGACCATCGCCAACGCCGATACCGTCAGCACGATCTTGAGCGCGGGGTCGTCTGCACGGTCGAGCGCGATTTCGGGCGTTTCGTCAAAGTACATGACCTTGATGACCCGCAGATAATAGTAAGCGCCGATGACCGAAGCGATCACGCCGACAACCGCCAGCGCGTAAAGCTGGGCATCAATGACGGCCTGAAAAATAAACAGCTTGGAAAAGAACCCGGCCAGCGGCGGAATACCCGCCATCGAGAACAGCAGGATCGTCATCGCCGCCGCCAGCAAAGGCTGGCTGCGTGCAAGGCCGGCGAGGTCGCTGATGCTTTCAACCATTTCGTTCTTGCGCTTCATCATCAGCACGACGGCAAAGGCCCCCGCCGTCATCAGCATATAGAGAACAGCATAGATGATGATGGCTTTCACGCCTTCCGAACTGGCAGCGGCAAGGCCCAGCAGGATAAAGCCGACATGGCCGATCGAACTATAGGCCAGCAGGCGCTTGATATTGGTCTGCGCAATCGCGGCAATCGACCCCAGCGCCATCGACGCGACGGACAGCGCGATCACCACCTGCCGCCATTGGTCGATCATATGTTCGAACGGTCCGTGTACGACGCGCAACAGCAAGGCCAGTGCCGCAATCTTGGGCACGAGCGCAAAGAACGCCGTGATCGAAGTCGGCGCGCCCTGATAGACGTCTGGCGCCCACATATGAAACGGCACAGCCGAGACCTTGAACGCAAGACCTGATAGGACCAGCACCATGCCCACGATAACCCCCACCTGCATCTGGCCGTCACCCGACAGCGCGGCAGAGAGCAGGTCAAAGTTGGTGCTGCCCGCATAGCCATAGAGCAACGAAACGCCATAGAGCAACATGCCCGAAGACAGCGCGCCAAGAATGAAGTATTTCAGCCCCGCCTCGGTCGAGCGCACGTTATCACGTTGAATCGCAGCCAGCACATAGAGTGGCAGGCTTTGCAATTCCAGACCGACATAGAGCGTGATGAAGTCGTTAGCGGTGATCATCACCAGCATGCCGACCGTCGAAAACAGCACCAGCATGGGATATTCAAAGCGGTTCACCCCTTCGCGGGCCGCATAGCGCGGCGCCATGATCAGGGCGGTTGCAGCACCCAGCAGAACCATAACCTGCATCATTGCGGCAAAGGCATCGGTCACGAACAACCCGCCAAAGCCCACCATGCGGTTGTCGACAAAGCGGCACACCACACCGGCCACCGCAATCAGCGTAAAGACGGCAAAACTGTTGATGGTGCGGAAGTCATCTTCCTTGCGCAGGACGCCCATCATCAGCAACAACAACGACATGCCTGCCAGAAAGACCAGCGGAAAGGCCATCGAAAGATCGGTGGTCAGGATCGTGGGCATCATTGTTGCACCTGTTCGTTCTGTGTATCTGCATCTTGGGTTTGCGCACCGGCGGCGGCAGGCTGGGCCAGCGGCTCAAAGCGCGCCAGCACGCGCTCGATCGACGGCGCCATCGGCGCAAGGAAGCTCGAGGGGTAAACGCCCATCCAGATCACCAGCACCACCAGCGGCGCGAAAATCGCGATCTCGCGGGCGTTGATGTCCTTCATGGAGCGCACGTCAGGCTTGGTCAGCTCGCCAAAGACAACGCGTTTGTACAGGAACAGCATATAGGCCGCACCCAGCACCACACCCGTCGCGGCGATGAACGCCACCAGCGTATTGACTTTATAGACGCCGAGCAGGACGAGGAACTCGCCGACGAAACCGCTCGTCCCCGGCAAACCGACCGACGCCATCGTCATCAGCATGAAGACCACGGCATATTTCGGCATGTTCTTGACCAGACCGCCGTAGCGGTTGATCTCGCGCGTGTGCAGACGGTCGTAGACCACACCGACGCACAGGAACAAAGCACCCGACACAATACCGTGGGACAGCATCTGGAACATCGCTCCCTCCACCCCTTGCTGGGTGAGCGAGAAGATACCGATGGTGACAAAGCCCATATGCGCGATCGACGAATAGGCGATCAGCTTTTTCATGTCTTCCTGCGCCAGTGCGACCAGCGAGGTATAGACAACCGCGATGACGCTCAGGCCATAGACCAGCGGCGTAAAATACACCGTTGCGTCAGGCAGGATCGGCAGGGACAACCGCAGGAAGCCGTAACCGCCCATCTTCAGCAAAACACCGGCCAGAATGACCGAGCCCGCCGTGGGGGCTTCGACGTGCGCGTCGGGCAGCCATGTGTGGACGGGCCACATCGGCACCTTGACGGCGAAGGACGCAAAGAACGCCAGCCACAGCCAGCGCTGCACGCTTTCGGGAATGGTGGCGACACTGGACAGCACCGCAATGTCGGTCGTTGCGAATTGCTGATAAAGCGACAGGATCGCCAGCAACAGCAGAACCGAACCCAGCAGCGTATAGAGGAAGAACTTGAACGACGCATAGACACGGCGCTTGCCGCCCCATACCCCGATGATGATGAACATCGGGATCAGCACGGCTTCAAAGAAGATATAGAACAGCACAAGGTCAAGCGCGCAGAACATGCCGACCATCATGGTTTCCAGCAGCAGGAAGGAAATCATGTATTCCTTGACGCGGTGCTGGATGCTCTCCCAGCTGGCAAGGATGCAGATCGGCGTCAGGAAGGTCGACAGCAGAACGAAGAACACCGAAATGCCGTCAATGCCCATCGCGTATTTGATGTTGTAACCGGGCAGCCATGTCAGCGATTCCGTGAACTGGAAATCGGCCGAGGCTTTGTCAAAACCCGAATACATGTAAAGCGACAGCAGGAAGGTAAACAGCGACGTCAGCAACGCCGTATTGCGGGCATTGCGCGCGACCACCGCCTCCTCGCCCTGGATGAGCAGGATGAACAGCACCCCCACCAGCGGCAGGAAGGTAATCAGTGACAGAATTGGGAAATCAAGCATCTCTGTGCATCCTTAACGGGCGTAAACGAGGTAGCCGGCGATGATGACGACAACGCCGATCAGCATCGCGAAAGCATAATGGTAGACATAGCCGCTTTGCGCGCGGCTGGCGTCCTGCGCACCACTGGCGATCGCCTTGGCGACGCCGTCGGGGCCAAGACCGTCGATCACCTTGCCGTCGCCGGTCTTCCACAGGAACTTGCCGAGGAAGAAGGCAGGTACGACGCCGATCGCGTGATACAGCTCGTCAAAATACCATTTGCGGTAGAGCAACTGGTGGATGCGGCTGAAGGTACCGGCCAGAATGGCGGGAATGTGGCGCCACTTCATGTAGAGCGCATAAGCCAGCAGGATGCCGAAGGCCGAAACGAAGATCGGCAGCACCTTGACCCATGTCGCGACGTGGTGCGCATGTTCGATGGTGTCGTTGCCCTCGCGCACGAAGATACTGCTGCCCCAGAAGGCTGCACGCCCCTCGCCTACGAAATGCGGCGCGAAGACCCAACCCGCAAACACCGCACCCAGCGCCAGCACATACAGGGGTGCCGTCATGATGAACGGAGATTCATGCACATGCGCCATGACTTTCTCATCCGCATGCGGTTTGCCGTGGAAGGTCATGAAGATCAGGCGCCATGAATAGAACGCCGTTAGCACGGCGGCGGTGATGCCGCACCAGAAGGCGAAGGTCGCCGCCGGGCGGTGCGCCGCAAAGGCGACCTCGAGGATCAGGTCCTTGGAGAAATAGCCGGCAAAGAACGGAATACCCGCAAGTGCGAGGTTGCCGATCCACATCAGCGCATAGGTCTGGGGGATCAGCTTCCAGATGCCGCCCATGCGGCGCATGTCCTGCTCGTCCGACATCGCATGGATGACCGAACCCGCGCCAAGGAACAGCAACGCCTTGAAGAACGCGTGGGTGAACAGGTGGAACATGGCGGCACCATAGGCCGACACGCCAAGGGCAAAGAACATATAGCCAAGCTGGCTCATGGTCGAATAGGCGATCACGCGCTTGATATCGAATTGCGTCAGCGCGATGGTTGCGGCGATCAGCGCGGTCAGGCCGCCCATCACGGTGATGAAGTCCATGACTGCCGGTGCGTATTCATAAAGCGGCGACATACGCGCCACAAGGAAGACGCCGGCGGTCACCATCGTGGCCGCGTGGATGAGTGCGGATACCGGCGTGGGGCCTTCCATCGCGTCGGGCAGCCAGGTGTGCAGGCCAAGCTGGGCCGATTTACCCATCGCGCCCACGAACAGCAGCGCGCAGATCAGGCTGATGGCATGGATATTCCAGCCAAGGAAGCCGACGCTGACATCGGCCATCTGCGCCGCAGTTGCAAAGATCGCGTCGAATTGCAGGGTGCCAAAGACAAAGAACGTGGCAAAGATGCCAAGGCCAAGCCCGAAGTCGCCGATGCGGTTCATCACAAAGGCCTTGATCGCGGCACTGTTGGCGCTGTCTTTGTGGTTCCAGAAACCGATCAGCAGATAGGATGCAAGGCCCACCCCTTCCCAGCCAAAGAACAGCTGCACAAGGTTGTCGGCTGTCACCAGCATCAGCATCGCAAAGGTGAACAAGCTGAGGTACGCCATGAAACGCGCCTGCGCCTTGTCATGGTGCATATAGCCGACCGAATAGAAATGCACCGCGCAGGACACGATATTGATGACGATGGCCATGACGGCGGCCAGCTGGTCAAAACGCAGCGCCCATTTCAGGTTCAGATCGCCCGAGGCGATCCAGGTCATGATCTCGACCGTGCGCGGCTCCCCACCCATATTGATCTGGCGGAACAACAGCACCGAGGTCACGGCGGCCAGCACCATCAGGCCACAGGTGACGATCTGCGCCCCTTTGTCCCCGATCTTCTTGCCGAACAGTCCGGCAATCAGCGCGCCGACCAGCGGCGAAAAAACGGCAAGCATTTCCATGACGGTTATCCCTTGAGTGTGCTGATGTCTTCAACCGCGATGGAAGAGCGGTTGCGGAAGAACACCACCAGAATGGCAAGCCCGATCGCGGCCTCGGCGGCGGCGACGGTCAGAATGAACATCGAAAAGACCTGTCCGGTCAGATCGCCGTGCAGCGCCGAAAACGTCACCATATTGACGGTGACCGACAGCAGGATCAGTTCGATCGACATCAGGATGACGATGACGTTGCGGCGGTTCAAAAAGATGCCGAACACGCCCAGCGTGAACAGGATGGCCGAAAGAAACAGGAAATGCGCCGGAGAAACGGCGGCGGTCAGGAAGTTCATGATACACCTTCACCGGTATTGATTTTTTCAACGCGCAGAACGTCGGACGGCCTGCGGTCGACCTGTTTGGCCACGCTTTGGCGCTTGACTTCGGGGCGCTGGCGCAGCGTCAGGGTGATCGCGCCCACCATCGCCACCAGCAGGACAAGCCCCGACAGCTGGAAGATATAGGCGTAATCGGTATAGAGGATATGGCCGAGCGCATGCGTGTTGGTCATCTGCGTGGCGTCGGGTGCTGGGTGCTGCAGGCGGCTGGCCGCGCGGTCATCGACCTGCCAGTTGGTAAAGATCCAGAAAAACTCGACCAGCATCACCGTACCGACCAAGCCGCTGAGCGGCAGGTATTTGCGCATGCCCGCGCGCAACTCGGCGAAGTTGATGTCGAGCATCATCACCACGAAAAGGAACAGTACCGCAACGGCGCCGACATAAACGATGACAAGGATCATCGCGATGAATTCGGCCCCCAGCAGCACGAACAGCCCGCCCGCGTTAAAGAACGCAAGGATCAGGAACAGCACGGCATGCACGGGGTTGCGCGCGGAAATGACCATCAACGCGCTGACGGTCAGCACGGTGGCCAGAACATAAAAGAAAGCGGTAGCGATCATGATGGTTTTCGTCCCGTCTTATCTGTAGGGCGCATCGGCTTCGATATTGGCGGCGATCTGCGCTTCCCAGCGGTCGCCGTTTTCGAGCAGCTTTTGCTTGTTGTAATAAAGTTCCTCGCGCGTTTCAGTCGCGAATTCGAAGTTCGGGCCCTCGACGATGGCATCGACCGGGCAGGCTTCCTGACACAGGCCGCAATAGATGCACTTGGTCATGTCGATGTCATAGCGCGTGGTGCGGCGGCTGCCGTCATCTCGCACGGCGGCTTCGATGGTGATGGCCTGTGCCGGGCAGATCGCCTCGCACAGCTTGCAGGCAATGCAGCGTTCTTCCCCGTTTGGATAGCGGCGCAGTGCATGTTCGCCGCGAAAACGCGGGCTGAGCGGGCCTTTTTCGAAGGGATAGTTGATCGTCACCTTCGGGCGGAACATGTATTTCAGCGTCAGGGCAAACCCTTTGACCAGTTCGGTCATCAGGAACCCGCGGGCGACGCGATCGAGCATGACAGACATTCCTTAACCTCCCACAACGGCGCCGGATGTCGGCAGCGCACCTGCATAAAGCAACACGCCTGCGGTGACCACCACCCAGATCAGCGTCAGCGGCAGGAAGATTTTCCAGCCCAGACGCATCAACTGGTCATAGCGGTAGCGCGGCAGTGTGGCGCGCGCCCACAGGAAGATGAACAAGACAAAGCAGACCTTGGCGATAAACCAGATAAAGCCCGGGATCACAGCCAGTGCCGCGATGCCAAACGGCGGCAGCCAGCCGCCCATGAACAGTACGGCGGTCATGCCGCTCATCAGGATCATGTTCATGTATTCGCCAAGGAAGAACAGCGCGAAGGTCATCGACGAGTATTCGACGTTATAGCCGCCGACCAGCTCTGACTCCCCTTCGGGCAGGTCAAACGGTGCGCGGTTGGTCTCGGCCAGTGCCGAGATCACGAAGACTACGAACATCGGGAACAGCAGCAGGTCAACCCAGAACGGGCGCGCCGCGGTCACAATGTCGCTGAGGTTGAGCGAACCGGTGGTCAGCAGCACGCAGACAAGAACAAGGCCGATGGAAACCTCATACGACACCATCTGTGCGGCAGAACGCAGGCCGCCCAGAAAGGCATAGCGCGAGTTCGACGCCCAGCCCGCCATCAGAATGCCGTAAACACCCAGCGAAGAAATGGCGAAAAGATAGAGAACCCCGACATTGATATCCGCAATCACCCAGCCGTCGTTGACGGGAATAACCGCCCACGCGACAAGCGCCAGCATAAAGGTCAGCATCGGCGCCATCACGAATACCCAGCGGTTAGCGCCCGAAGGGATGATGGTTTCTTTACCCAGCAACTTGATGCCGTCCGCCAGCGGCTGCAACAAGCCAAAGGGACCAACCAGCATGGGGCCCTGGCGCATCTGCATTGCAGCCAGCACCTTGCGCTCGGCATAGGTCAGATATGCCATTGCCAAAATCAGCGGCACCACCAGCAGCAGAATTTGCCCGACGATGGTCAGCACCGGCAGGATGTAGCCGGTGAACAGAGGCGTATCAAGAAACGGGAACATCTCAAGCATTGATCACCTGTTTATGGTCTGCCCCGCCCTTCAGGAAGGCGGCGGTCGCCTGTGCCATCACCTGCGAGGCGCGGGTGATCGCGTCGGTCATATAATAATTGTCGATCGCGCGGGTGAAGGCTGCCTTTTCAGGCGTACCCGCCGCACCGAACGTACCCCACGCCACAGGCATAACCGCGTCGATGGTGTCAAAGATCGGGTTGACTGCAACCAGGCGCGCGCGCACTTCTGCCAGCGTGTCATAGGGCAGTGTCTTGCCAAGAACATCGGACAGCGCGCGGATGATCTTCCAGTCCTCGCGTGCCTCGCCTGGGGCGAAGGTGGCCTGACGCGCCTGTTGCACGCGGCCTTCGATGTTCACATATGTGCCGTTTTTCTCGGTATAGGCCGCACCAGGCAGGATGACGTCGGCGCGCGCGGCACCGGCATCGCCATGATGCCCCTGATAGATGACGAAAGCATTGCGGCTGATCTTGTCGGTGCGCAGCTCGTCAGCGCCCAGCAGATACAGCACATCCATGCCCATCAGCGCGTCAAGATCACGGCTGCCGGTAAAGCCGAGCGCCAGCGCGCCCATGCGGCTGGCCGCCGTGTGCAGCATGTTAAAGCCGTTCCAGTCGTCGCGGACCATGTTGAACTTGTCCGCGATCTCGCGCGCGAGGTTTTGCACCTGCGCGCCGTCGTTGCGGCGCAATGCCCCTGCCCCGACGATGATCATCGGGTTCTTGGCGTCTTGCAGAACCTTGCTGAATTCATGCTTGCCGGCAAGGATGTCGGCCAGCACCTCGGCATTGCCGCCCAGATGCTTGACGGGATAGTTGAGGTCGGCATGCGCGCCGACGCTGGCGACCTTGATGCGGTTGTTCAGCCAGTTCTTGCGGATGCGCGCATTGACCAGCGGTGCTTCATGGCGCGGATTGGTGCCGACCAGCAGGATGGCATCGGCCAGCTCGATACCGGCGATGGTGGTGTTGAAACGATAGCCGACAGGATTGCTGACATCGTAATGCGCGCCGTCCTGACGGCACTCGATGTTGGTCGAGCCAAGGGCAGCCATCAGGTCCTTCAGCGCGACGATGGATTCAGCATCGGCCAGATCACCGACGATGGCGCCGATGCGCTCGCCCTTCACGCCCAGCACTCTGGTCGCGATAGCGTCAAAGGCTTCGGCCCAGGTTGCGGGCGACAGTTTGCCGTGCTTGCGCACATAGGGGCGGTCAAGGCGTTGCAGCTTGAGGCCATCCCACGCAAAGCGGGCCTTGTCGTGCATCCACTCCTCGTTCACCTGCTCGTGCAGGCGCGGCAGGATGCGCATGACCTCGCCACCGCGCACGTCGATGCGGATGTTGCCGCCGACAGCGTCGGAGACATCGATGCTGTCGACCTTGCGCAGTTCCCAAGGGCGCGCGGTGAATGCGTAAGGCTTGTTGGTCAGCGCGCCAACGGGGCAAACGTCGATCAGGTTGCCCGACATTTCGGAGCTGACCATTTTTTCAACGTAAGTGCCGATTTCAAGATGCTCGCCGCGGTTCAGCACACCAAGGTCGTTGACGCCGGCGATTTCCTCGCCAAAGCGCACGCAGCGCGTGCAATGGATGCAACGCGTCATGATGGTCTTGATGAAGGGGCCAAGCTCCTTGTCCTTCACCGCGCGCTTTTCTTCCTGATAGCGCGAGCGGTCGAAACCATAGGCCACGGCCTGATCCTGCAAATCGCACTCCCCGCCCTGATCGCAGATCGGGCAGTCAAGCGGGTGGTTGATCAGCAGCATTTCCATCACGCCCTTGCGCGCCTTATGCACCATCGGGGTGTTGGTGAAGACTTTCATGTCTTCGGCACAGGGCATAGCGCAGGACGCCACGGGCTTGGGCGATTTCTCGACCTCGACAAGGCACATGCGGCAATTCGCCGGAACGCTCAGACGGTCGTGATAGCAAAAGCGCGGGATTTCGATCCCCAGTTGCTCTGCGGCCTGAATGATCGATGTACCCGGTTCAACCGTAACCTCGATGCCGTCGATTGTCAGTTTTGGCATTTTTTTGCTCTTTCTTTCAGGTATAGCTTGATGAGGCAAAAATTAAAAAGGACAAACAGGAAAAATGGTACGAGATTGTAGGTAAGTACAAGCCCCAGCAATATAGCAGGCCCAACTAAGAGCCCTTGCAAATCTTGAAATTTAAACAGAATGATATCACCGTCAGTCAGAAAAGCCGCAATGACCACGGCCAAAACGTAAGCCACCAAAAACAAGAATGTGTAGAAGGCAAAACTCTTGCTTAAATAGTCTCTAAATCCAAAACTTCCTTGGGCATTGATATACTTAGCTAAGAATATATTACCGAAGGCCATTACCCCAAAAAACCAGATAAGGAACGCAGTAATAAGACCGCTTTCGTCTTCATACCAGTCAAGATCAAGCGCCTGAACAAAGTAGCGCATAGAAATCGCAGTGAGCACTAACGACACAATAGCCGCGCCCACCCCAACAAAAAATCCAGGTCTATTTGACACCCAAGACTTGTTCATCTTATGCGACTAACCTGTTCCGATACTCAAGAATACGCTTTTCCATTTCGGGGCGGAAATGCTTGATCAGGCCTTGGATGGGCCAGGCAGAAGCATCGCCGTGGGCGCAGATGGTGTGGCCTTCGATCTCTGATCCGATGTCGAGCAACATGTCGATTTCCTCGACATTCGCGTCGCCTTTTACCATGCGTTGCATGATGCGGTACATCCAGCCCGTGCCCTCGCGGCAGGGCGTGCATTGGCCGCAGCTTTCGTGCCAGTAGAAACGCGCCAGGCGCGCGATGGCATAGATGATGTCGGTCGACTTATCCATGACGATGACGGCAGCGGTGCCAAGGCCGGAGTTGACGGCGCGCAGGCTGTCGAAATCCATCAGCACTTCGTTGCAGATATCCTTGGGCAGCAAACGCGTGGACGAACCACCCGGAATGACCGCCAGCAGGTTGTCCCAGCCGCCGCGCACGCCGCCTGCGTGACGTTCGATCAGCTCCTTGAGCGGGATGCTCATGACTTCTTCGACGTTGCAAGGATGGTTGACGTGGCCGG
>JAEXMB010000072.1 GCA_023444705.1 Pseudomonadota bacterium
ATGTTGTCGCGGCTGAAGAAGTTGCCCTTGTGGTAGAAAATAAATTCCTCGAAATCGTCGTTGTTGTGAAAGAACGGCACCTTGTTGGCGTGCGGATCGGTTTCAAACGGGCGCGGCGCAAAGGTGCAGACGACGAAACGGCTGGCGACAAAGGTGGTATGCACCGACGGCGGCAGGTGATAGCGGTGGGAAACGATGGGGCGGATGTCGCGCACATTCAGGCGCACGGCCAGTAAATCGCCCTTCCAGCCCTTGGCGTCAAGGGGGTTGAAAGGATAGGTGATGGTGGTCAGCTGGTGGCGGCGCTTGACCACGACCTTCCATTCGCCTTCGCCCTGTTGCGCCACAAACGCATCGTCGATCTTGGGCACGTCGAGCATGGCGGGGTCGAATTGCGCATGCGCGCCCAGCATGCCGCGGTCGGGCAGGCGGAAACTGTCGTTGGTAGCCTCGACCATCAAGAGCGTCGTCTTGCTGCCGCGCGGGTCGATGCGCCACATGGTCGAGCGGGGCAGGACGATATAATCGCCTTCCTCGTATTCCAGATGGCCGAAGTCGCAGAAGAAATCACCCTTGCCCTCATGCACGAACAGCAGATAGTCGCCGTCGGAATTGCGCACCAGATGATCCATCGCCTGATCGGTCGACCAATGCGCGATGATGCAATTGTTGTTGGTCAAAATCGCCTTGGCCTTCCACGGGCAGCTGCCGTCGTGGTGCAGCTTGGTCAGGTCAAAGGCATGCGGGCGCAGGGGGCCGTCAAACGACGTCCAGGCTGTCGGTGCATGGGTGTGATAGAAATGGGTGGAAGGACCGAAAAAACCCTCCTTGCCCATTTCGCGTTCATAGGTGCCGGGCGGGAAGTCGGCATGGGCCTGACGCGAGGTCTGCCCTTCGGTGCGAGGAAAGCGGATCCAGTCTTTGCCCATGCCTGTTCTCCTTAACCCTTCAGAACGCCGCGGCGGATCTGGTCTTCTTCCAGTGCCTCGAACAGCGCCTGGAAGTTACCCTCGCCAAAGCCTTCGTTACCTTTGCGCTGGATGATCTCGAAGAAGATCGGGCCGATAGCGTCCTTGGTGAAGATCTGCAGCAACAGGCCCTGGCCTTTGGTCGGCGCGCCGTCGATGAGGATGTTGAGGTCCTTCATATGCTGCACATCCTCGCCGTGGTTGCCAAGGCGGGTGTCGATCTTTTCGTAGTAGGTCTCGATGGTTTCCTGAAAGCCAAGGCCGCTGTTGCTGATGGCCTGCACGGTTTTATAGATGTCGTCGGTGCCAAGCGCGATATGCTGGATGCCTTCGCCGTTATAGCGTTTGATGAATTCCTCGATCTGCGATTTGTCGTCGGAGGATTCGTTGATGGGAATGCGGATCTTGCCGCAGGGGCTGGTCATCGCCTTGCTCTTGAGGCCGGTCAGCTTGCCTTCGATGTCGAAGTAGCGGATTTCGCGGAAGTTGAAGATGTCGGTATAGAAGTTCGCCCAGATCTCCATGCCGCCGCGCTTGACGTTGTGGGTCAGGTGGTCGACGTAGGTCAGGCCCATGCCGGGGTTTTTATTGCTGTCGGTGATGACGAAATCGACATCATAGATGCTGCCCTGGTCGCCGTAACGGTCGACAAGGTAGAGGGCCGACCCGCCGATGCCCTGAATGGCGGGGATGCTCAGCTCGCCGTCGCCGGGGCGGCTGACATAGGGCTTGGCGCCTTTGGCCAGTGCGGTCGCATAGGCATGCTGTGCGTCCTTGACGCGGAAGGCCATTGCGTTGGCGCCGCCGCCGCCGCGTTCCTCGGCGAATTTCATCGCCTCGGGTTCTTCGTTGATGATGAAGTTGATGTTGCCTTGTTGCCAGAGCGTAACCTTTTTCGACTTGTGGTGGCCGGTCTGCTTGAAGCCAAGCTGGCGGAACAGGTCTTTCAGCTTCTCGGGCGCACTGTGGCAATACTCGACGAACTCGAAACCGTCGGTGCCAAGTGGATTTTCAAACAGGTCGGCCATAGCAAATGCTCCTTTGCATGTCGTGGGATCGGACAGGGTGTGAACTGTCATAGAGTATCGGGAGTTTCGCCCGCGATTTCAAGCGCAGGGCCGCCTATGCTGTGCTGCAAAAACGGCCTTTTCTTTCCGAAATAGGGCGTTATGATGGACGGAGTTTACCGATTACGCCGCCAAGGTCTTTTGTTATGTCGCCACGCCACGAAATGTCGCTGCCTTTTATCTCGCCCGAGGCGTGTGATCTCAACATCAGCTTTGAATTCTTCCCGCCCAAGACGGCGAAGATGGAAGACAATTTGTGGGACGCCATGAGCCTGCTGGCGCCGCTGGCGCCGAATTTTGTCTCTGTCACTTATGGCGCGGGTGGCACGACGCGCGAACGCACGCACGAAATCGTTACGCACATCAAAGAGCGCACGGGCCTTGAGGTCGCAGCGCACCTGACCTGCGTGCAATCACGCAAAGAGGAAATCGAAGACATCGCGCGCGCCTATTGGGATGCAGGCGTGCGCCACATCGTTGCCTTGCGCGGCGATCACCAGCGCCACGGCGGCACGGTCGACAGCGGCGATTTCAAATACGCCAGCGAACTGGTCGGGGCGCTGACAAAAATCGCACCATTTGAAATCAGCGTGGCCGGCTATCCCGAAACCCACCCCGAGGCGCAGAGCGCGCAGAGCGACCTTGACAACCTCAAGCGCAAGGTCGATGCCGGTGCGACGCGCATCATCACGCAGTTTTTCATGGAGCCGAAAACCTTTCTGCATTTCCGCGACCGCGCGGCGGCGGCGGGCATTACTGCGCCCATCGTGCCGGGCGTACTGCCGATCACCAATTTTTCCAAGACGCTGGAATTCGCCACGCTGTGCGGCACCGACGTGCCTGCATGGATGCATACGTTGTTCGGCGGGCTTGACGACCAGCCGCAGACGCGCCAGCTGGTGGCGGCCACCGTCGCGGCAGAGCAATGCCGCGTGCTGTACGAAAACGGCGTGCGTGACTTCCACTTTTACACGCTCAACCGCGCGGATCTGACCGTGGCCATCTGCCATATGCTGGGGCGGCGCGCGCAAGACCGCCTGAGCAAAGCGGCATAAAAAAACGGCGGGCATGAACCCGCCGTTTTTTTATGCGTATCAGTGATCTTATTACATGTCGTTGCGCATGATGCTTTTGGTGGCGCCGCTTGCTTGCTGGCCCGTGGTTGCGCCGGTGTTAGCCGTCGTGGCAGGTGCGCCGAAATCAACGTCGCAATCGCCGCTGATCTCGCGCAGGCGGCCCGTGGCCTTGTCGCGGAAATAGTAGCCGTCCGAACCGCTGTCGGCGCGGCCGATCTTGCCGGTCGAATAACCGTCGTAAATCAGCGTGCCGCCGGAATAGCATTTGACGTGCGCTTCGTCGCCATAGCTGCCCCATTGCGCGGTCTGCGCGTCGGTGCAGGCGCCAAGGCTGGCGGCAGCGGCGAGGGAGGTGAAGGCGAGGGCGATGTTGCGCGAAAATTTCATGGCAGAATCCTTTGTAAATGTGAATGCAGATATCATACACAATATATTTACATAATCAATGTATATTATTCATTATTTATATAGATCAATGCTTTGATTAGCGGCGCGGCATCCATCTGGCCAGCAGTCCCTTGCGCGGCGACGGCGCATAGGCAGGGTCGGGCGCGACCTCGACACTGGTCGAGATAATCGCGGCGCACAGGCGCAACAGCGCATGCTCGAACATGACGCGGCTGTTTTCTGCCGCGGGTTGTTGCGCGAGGGTGGCAAGGTTGTCGATGGCGTCATGGATCGCCAGATGCGGTTCGATCTTGCGGTAGATGCCGATGTAGGCAGACAGCGACGCTTCGTCGCGTAGGGCGTCGGCCCTGGCCATTTTTTTATCGCTGTGAAAGCTGACTTCATCCCACGCGATCGCGGGACTGCGTGTGGCAAGGCTTGCCAGTGTGGCATCGAGCGCGGCGCGGTAAAGCGCGTGCGTGTGACCGATCATGCGCACTTGCGCTGCATAGACTTGCTGGCCATTGTGATAGAGCCTGACAGGAATAGAAATTTTATCGCCGCGGAGCGAATTGCGCATAGCGTTCAATGTCGGGTGATCGACATCGGGGATGAGTGACAGTAAATGCTGGTGCGCAGGGGCGGGCATGGTATCTCCGGAATACGGACTGACTATACTTATTTTGACATAACATACCACTGTTTTTTGATTGGATGGTAAATCACTGTAATAAAATGATATTTCTGTCGAGATTGACAGGATATATTATTTACATAATAATATATCATCGGTTTTGTCAGGGAGATAGTCATGCCACGCAACAGAAAGCACCCCACCAAACGCGAACTCAAGGAATTCAACAGCGCTATGCGCGGTAAAAGTCCGGCAGAGCGCGAGAAGCTTTTGCGCGGCAACAGCGGCCTGAAAGACACCATGCGCCGCGTCAGCATGCTGACCTCGACAGGGCGCAACCGTGGCACGTCATGCACACCGCCGTCGGTCTTGACTGAACGTATCCTCAAGGGAAATTTCCCCAAACCGAAATAGTCGCGGCTGTTACGGTGCGGGCGGTTTGGGCGGTGCGTGGCCTGCGGGAGGGGCCGGGATCAGGCGTGCGCGCTCGGCACGGTAGCGTTCCACGAACGTCATGATTGCGCCGGGTACTGACGGCGCACCACCCTGAATCATCATTTCCTGCAGGGCTGTGTAGCCTTCGGCATATTTGCTTGCGGCGTCCTTGTCTTTTATCACGCTGCCTTTTTCCAATGCTTCATAGAGACGCAATGCCTCGCTGGCGCGGGTCTTGAACAGCGTTTCCAGCTCGTCAAAATTGCCCATATGGCGGCGTAGCTGGTCATAGGTGCCTTGCGCCTGCGCAACGCAGGCGATGATCGCGCATTCCTGCGTCAGTTTCTCAAACGCCGCTGTATCGACGCCATAGGCCTGCATCTGGCGCAACTGGTTGCGCGCCTGCACCAGCGACAGTTCTGCTGCCGAAATGCGCGCGCTGCCGCCGGGTTTGAGGTAGTCGGCGCGGTATCCCTGCAACTGCGTGCTGAAGTTTTCGATGTGCCGCACGAACGTATCCATCAGGTTGAGTACGCGCAGGCCCGCAAGTTCGCTGCTGTGTTTCTTGCCGATCGCCTTGCGGTTGAAAGCGTCGAAAAGAAACAGCGTGTCGGGCAGGCGGCGCGAGGGCGCGGCGGGGCCGAATTCATGCGGCGGGCGCTGGCAGTTCTTGTCGGCGCTGGCGACGGCTTCGGCGCTGAATTCGGCGCCTTCGGGCAGAACGCCGTGGGCCGGGCGCGCATGCGCCTTGCCCTCGCGGTCAAAGACATAGCCTTCGCGCTCGGCAAAGGCGCGGAAATGCTCAAACCCCAGTGCGGGAATATCGGGGAACAAGGGGCGGAAACCCTGCGTGTTGCCGCGATGGTAACCTTCGTATTGCGCGATCATCTCAAGCGCATCTTCAAATCCCATGTGCTGGCCCAGCGTATCGGCCTTGGCCCAGTTCTCGCCGGTTTTGGCATTACCGGTATGGGTTACGCGTTGCACCGTCCAGCGGTCGGCATTGGCGGCCTCGCGAAAGGCAACGAAATGGACGTATTGCTCCGTTCCCGCGTTGGGGTGGATATAGGCAAAGCCCTGCGAGCGGCAACGGGTGCCAAAGACAGGCAACAGCGTATGTGGCGTGCGGGGCTGGGTCATGGGGGCCTGGGCCGGAGGGTTGAAAGAGCGGGTGTGCAAGGAAAGTAACAGTTTTGCCCCTGTGCGGCAAATTTATATTCAGATCAGGCGCTTGAGAGGGTAATTTTATTACGCGCGTTTTCTTAATGGCTGGTAAGCCTATGTTTGGTACAATTAAGGAACATCATCTTGCGAGGTATTGCATGACCGACGACAGCTTGCCGCCGCCACCGCCGACTGATGCCGAGGCCGCCGATCAAAAAGGCTCGGTCATCACTGTCAATTTCAAAGAAGGGACCATCCTTAATAAGGTCCAGTTTGAAAGCGAAGGCGGCATACCCAAATTCCTGCGCGATCTCGCCAAGTTTTCGCGCCAGAACAAGGTCAAATCGGTCGTCGTCATGACAATCGACGAGGATAACTATGTCGACTGGGTGCATATCGCCGACAGCGAATACCACCTCGCTTTGGCGGCTTTGTGTCTGGATGATATCCGCGATGACCTCAAGGCTGTGATCTTTGATGACGAAGGCGTTGAAGAATAAGCATTTTTCCTTCCACCAAGCCTAACTTGACAGAAGGTGCATGAATCAGCATAGTGTCGCTCACCTCGTGGCGGGGTAGCTCAGTGGTAGAGCAGAGGAATCATAATCCTTTGGTCGGGGGTTCAAATCCCTCCCTCGCTACCAATTCCCCTTGTTAATCAATCGAATATTTGGGCGCGGGCTGACAGTCCGGGCTATTCTTCGTATGATGCTTTTGCGGCGTTACAACGGGGATAGATTATGGTTTCAGATAAATATGCTTCCGAATTGAAATTGGCGCTCGATCTTCATCGTGCGGGTGCCATCAAAGAGGCAGCGACGATGTATATCGCCATGCTGGCCAAGGTGCCCCCGAGTTTTGATTTGCACCATTATCTTGGCATGGCCTTGATGCAGATGGGGCAGGCCGATCAGGCGCTTGTCCATTTGCGTACGGCGATCGATCTTAATCCGAAATCCGCTGCTGCGCTATGCAACCTTGCCGTGGCCTATGACCTGCAGGGCAGGAAAGACGAGGCGCTTGCCGCGCTTGACCAGGCCATTGTCGTCAAGCCCGACTTCGCGGAATCCTGGGTGCGCAAGGCTGCTTTATTGCACATGGCCGGTAGCCTTGATAAAGCTGTCGATGCTTATCAGCAAGCCGTGACGTTGCGTCCGCAGGATGCCGGCCTTTTCAACAATTACGGCGCGGCATTGCGTGATCTTGGGCGTTTTGACGATGCTCTGAATGCCTTTGATTGCGCGCTGGCGATCAAGCCCGATTATGCGGCGGTGATGGTTAACCGCGGCAATACTCTGCGCGATATGGGACGCCCGCAGGAGGCGCTTGCAGACTATGAGCGCGTCTTATCGTTGCACCCTGACCACAAGGAGGCACGCCTCAATAAAGCACGTGCTGAACAAGAAGCGGCAGGGCGTGTCTTGACCGAAGATCTTGTCGCGCAAGTTGGGCCGGGGCCCGGGAAGGTCGACACTTACGAGCGTAAAGAGGAAAAGAAAGCCGTATTGCAAAGCGAGCTTTTGGAATATGCGCGCAACTTTGCTGCAAACCCCGAGATGGTCAACCGCCCTGAAATCCGCTTGTTCGTCATGATGAAGCTGAGTGACTGGCATGCTTATGACACTGTTGCGGATATCCAAAAGGCTGTGCGGCAGGGGGCACGCATCGTGCATCCTTTCCTGCTGGTGGGTATCCCTTGTACCGCGCAGGATCAGATGCTCAGTGCAAAAAAATATGCAGATGAAACAATACCGCCGCAGGAGGCGCTTTTTAAAGGCGAGACATACAAACACGATAAAATACGTGTGGCCTATCTCAGTAATGACTTTTTTGAACATGCGACGGCTTATTTGATGGCCGGTATGTTTGAGGCGCACGACCGCACGGCTTTTGAGTGGACCGCGCTTGCATACAACCCGCCGCAAGACAGCGCGATGCGTCGCCGTTTGCAAGGCGCATTTGATCATTTCATTGATGTCAGCACCATGAGCGATGCCGACGTCGCGCAACTGATCCGCGAGCGGGAAATCGATATTCTGGTTGATCTCAAGGGGTATACATCCCAAAGCCGCATCGGCATCCTGTCTTACCGGGCGGCACCTGTGCAGATGACATATCTGGGCTTTCCCGGTACGACAGGGGCCCCCTTCGTCGATTATGCGGTCGTTGACAGGTATGTGGTTCCTCCCGAGATAGAGCCTTTCTTCACGGAGAAGCTTATCTTTATGCCGGATTGCTATCAGGTAAATGACAATAAACGTGAAATCGCGCCAAGGCCGACCCGCGAAGCGGTGGGTCTTCCTGCGGAAGGGTTTGTTTTTTGTTCGTTCAACAGCAATTACAAGATCACCCCCGAGATCTTTGACGTTTGGATGCGCATTCTGCAACGTTCCGAGGGAAGCGTATTGTGGGTTTATAAGGCTGCGGCGGTGGCCGAAGATAATCTGCGCGAAGAAGCCCGCAAGCGCGGTGTCGATCCGGCCCGCATCGTCTTTGCGCAACATGCGCCGCAAGCCGAACATCTCGCACGCATCGGCTGCGCGGACTTGTTTTTGGATACGTTGCCATGCAATGCACACACAACAGCGTCTGACGCGTTATGGGCTGGATTGCCGGTGTTGACGGTATCTGGTGAAACTTTCGCTGGACGGGTTGCAGGGAGCATTCTTCATGCAGCGGGCCTTGCGGAACTGATCGCTCCTGACCTAAATGCTTATGAAGACATGGCCGTCGATTTTGCGCGATCACCGCAAAGACTTGCGGCAATACGGGAGAAGCTGGCGGCGGCACGCGATCGCATGCCGTTGTTTGATACCATAGGATTTACCCGTCATATCGAAAGCGCCTATCGGCAAGCGCATGCGCGCCACCAAGCGGGCTTGCCTGCGCAAAATATTGACGTCGGGACCCCGGATTAAGTTGCACCTTTATACAAGCGTATAAACCGCACCAGCAACGCAGGTCAGCAGGACCAGTCCCAGCATGATGATCAGCCCGTCGCGCAATGTCATGCCAAAGGCAAAGCATAACGTCGGTAGCGCCAGCAGTGCAGGCACATAGGGGATCACCCCGATGCCGATGCTGAGCAGTGATGTCACCATGATGAGCGCGGCGATGCACCGTTGCGCCGTGCGGCCTGTCAGGGCGGTAAAGCGCTGGCGCGACCATTTGTCAATTTTGCGCAAGGCTGGCCGTGCCTTTTGCATGGCCTTGCTGACCTTTGGCGCGCTGATTTTCAATCGTGTCAGCCACTGCGGCAACCACGGCGTGCGACGGCCAAAGGCAAGCTGGGCTGCCATCAATGCCATGATGATGTTGCACACATCAGGCACGCCTGGAATGGCACCGGTTGGCAGAATGATGACCAGTGCCGGCACCATCAGCATAGGGCCAAAGCCCGAGGTCTCGACTTCGTCGACAATTGCCTCGACGGGGATTTTGCGCTGATCTTCGGCCTTGGTGCCGATTTTTCTGCTGATCCCGTCCAATGTCTTGCGCGTAGTCATGGTTGTCCCTTGTATCAATGAAAACAGCCTCTTAATGACTAACGCACGGGCGGCACTCCTGTTCCGGCGCTCATGGGGGAACCCAAAGCGTGGGGTGATTGTTTGTTGCGTACAACGTTTTAATCGCCAAGGGAGACATCACCATGAAAAAGCAAACAATGATCATGACCGTTGCGGCTGTATTGCTGGTGACGGCAACGGCAGGTGCCACCGCATATTATGTGGACCAGCAAAAGGATGAAAAACCTGCGGTGACTCAGGCCCGCGCCCAAGCGCCAGCGCAACAGCGTGTAGCAGGTTGCAATGATGGCAATATTGCCGGCAAGGCTGTCGGTGGCGTGGCTGGCGGCGTCCTCGCTTCCAACCTTGGCAAGGGTAATGGCAAGACTGCTGCGACCATTGGCGGTACGCTGGGCGGTGCTTACATCGGTGGCGAGACCATTCCGCTGAATAACGTGACCTGCCCTTAACCTTGATTATTTTGCGTAATATGGCGGCCTGATTTTGATTTTGGGGAGCTTGTTACGTGCTAATATGCCCCGCCCGCAACGGCGGGGCATATTTATTGGCGATACACGCGACGGAGCAAAGATGCACGATCTGGCCATACAATTGATGATTATCGGGCTTGCCGGTTTTGCGGCCCAATGGGCTGCGTGGAAATTCCACCTGCCGGCCATCGTTTTTCTTTTGCTGACGGGGTTCGTGTTCGGACCTGTGTTCGGTCTGTTGACGCCCGATGAAATGTTTGGTGATTTTCTGCGGCCCGCGATCGGGGTTGCGGTGGCGGTGATCCTGTTCGAGGCCAGCCTGAACCTCGACTTCCGCGAAATCCGCGAGGTCAAGCGCGCCGTCAACCACATCGTGCTGATCGGCGCACCTCTGGGGTGGGTGCTGATCAGTCTCGGCGCCCATTATATCGGCGGCCTGTCATGGCCGACAGCCGTGACTTTTGGCGGCTTGCTGGTCGTCACGGGCCCTACGGTCATCATCCCGCTGTTGCGCACGGCGCGCCTGAACCACCGTGTCAATTCCATCCTGAAGTGGGAGGGGATCATCAATGACCCGATCGGTGTTTTATTCTCGGTTGTGGCGCTGGAGTATTTCATTGTCAGCCAAAGCGCGCAAAGCGTAACGGCGGGTTTTTATGTGCATTTCACCTTTGCGCTGGCGGCTGTTTCGGCGGTTAGCTACATGATCGGCATCGGCATCAACCGCCTGTTCCAGTCGGGCATCGTGCCGGAATATCTGAAATCCTATTTCATGCTGATCGTGGTGATTTCGCTGTTTACGGTCAGCAATATGGTGATCGAGGAACTGGGGCTGATCGCCGTGACGGTGCTTGGTGTGACGCTGGCTAACATCAAGGTGTCAAGCCTTGACGATATCCGCCGTTTCAAGGAAGTGGTGACCCTGTTGCTGGTATCGGGCGTGTTCATTGTTCTGACGGCTGACCTGGACCCGCGCGTGTTGCTGGCGATTGATTTCCGCGGTGTGCTGTTCATCGTCTTTTTGCTGCTGGTCCTGCGTCCGATTGCGGTATTTGTTTCCAGCATCGGCACGTCGATGACGCTGAAGGAAACGATTTTTGTCAGCTTGATCGCGCCGCGCGGGGTGGTCTGTGCGGCTGTGGCCGCCATCATGGGGCCGCAACTGGTCAATGCCGGTTTTGCCGATGGGGAAAAGCTGTTGCCGCTGGCTTTTGCCATCGTTGTTATTACTGTTCTGGTCGACAGTTTCTTTATCAAGCGGCTGGCGAAATACCTGTCGCTGTCGGCGGAAAAGAGCAACGGTCTTATTATCGTCGGCGGCTCTGCCTGGGCGACGGAGCTTGGGTTGTTGCTGAAATCCAAGGATATCGATGTGCTGATCGCAGACCGTAACTGGCACGGTTTGCGCGAAGCACGCCAAGGGGGGCTGACCACTTTCTACGGCGAAATTCTGTCAGAGGATGCTGAATTTTCGATCGACTTCGCCCGCTATACCAATATCCTCGCCGCCACAGAAGATCCCGTATATAACGCGCTTGTCTGCAACTCCTTCGTGCATGAGCTGGGCCGCGAAAACGTTTGGCAGCTGTCCGAACCCAAAGACGTGAGCAGCAAAAAAGCCGTTGCGACGTCGTTGCAGGGCAGGGCCTTTGTCTCCGAAGATCTGACACTCGAAGCTTTGCAGGAGCGCTTTGCCGCCGGTGCGCGCTTCAAGGCGACGCGCGTGGGTGGGGATATCGCCAGCGAAGATGCTTTGCTGTCTGGCGGTAGCGATGTCAAAATCGGCGTCGTGCAAAATGGCCAGTTGCGCTTTAACTCCGTCAAGCATAACGTGCCCGCCAAGGAAGACGACGTCTTGCTGGTGCTGACACAGGCCAAAACAGCGGAATAAGCGACAGGCAGCAGATGAAAGTTCTTTTCCTGACACATACCCGCCTTGGCGATGCCGTGCTGTCGACAGGGGTGGTCAATCACTACATGCAGAATTTTCCGCAGGCGCGCCTGACGGTCGTATGCAGTCCACTGGTTGAAAGTCTTTTTGCCGCCATGCCGAATGTGGAACGCGTGATTGCCGTGCGCAAACGCTCGTACTCCCGTCACTGGTGGGATGTGTGGCGTGCGGTGGCGGCGACACGTTGGGACGAGGTGGTTGACCTGAGAAACAGCGCGGTATCGCGCTTGATCCGTGCAGGCAAACGTCATATCTGGTCGCCGCAACCTGATACGTTGCATAAAGTCGTGCAGATTGCCAACGTAATCGGCGTGACACCGCCACCCGCACCGCGCCTGTGGTTTGATGAGCAGACGCAAAATCGTGTGCATGCGTTTATTCAGGGGATTGGCGCGCCGCGCATCGTGATTGCGCCTGTGGCGAACTGGCCGGGCAAGACGTGGCCGACTGAAAGCTATATCGAGTTGATCGCGCGTCTTGACGCCGATGGCATGGCAGAGGCAGCGAGGCTGAATTTCATCATCATGGCAGGGCCGGGCGAGGAAGCTGTCGCTGAAAAAGTGCTGGCGGCATGTCCGCCGGAACGCGGGTTTTCTGCGATCGCCAGGTTCTCTCCGCTTGAGGCTGCCTGCGTTATTTCACAGTGTGAGGCTTTTATCGGCAACGATTCAGGCCTGATGCATTGCGCGGCGGCGACGGGCGTGCCAACGCTTGGCCTGTTCGGGCCGAGCAACCGCGATGTCTATGCGCCGTGGGGCGACAATGCCCGCATGGTCGAAACGCCTGAAAGCTTCCGCGATTTTCTGGCGCGGCCGGATTATTCGCCGTATTTGCAAACATCGCTCATGGGTTCATTGAGCGTCGATACTGTGCATGACGCTTTCAGTGCGATGATGAAAAAGGGATTGGCGGCTTAGGCTGTGACGTCGACGGTGTTGCCGGTGCTGGATGACGTGCCGGAAATACTGCCGTCATCGCCACCCTCGACGGGTTCGCTGGCGGCGGGGGCCGTGCTTCCTGCGGGCGGGAAGTCGGCCAGCAAGCTGCGCATACTATCCATGCGGCGGTTGGCCTGATACATATTGATGTCAAAGCGCGTACCGGCGGCGGCACTGCGGCCGTTGATCGTCGTATACATCGTCGTCAGCTTGCGCAGGATGTAGCTGGCGTTTTCCTTGAACTTGGCGTCTTCGGCGGGCGTGCGCGTGGCGGAGCTTTTATACTCGTTGATTGCGGTTTCGAGATCCTTGCTCATCGTATTGATGGCGGCGCGGAAGGCGGTCAGATTTTCGCTGTCCAGACGGTTGTAATAGAGTTCCTGCGTTGCGGTGCGCAGATAGTTCAGGCGAGTCAGGCCGACCTGCTTATTGATGCTGTCCGCATCGGCACCTGAATTCTTGATCTGGTTGATCTGGATGGTATTTGAGGTGAGGCGGGATTTCAGCTTTTTCTCGCTGTCTTCATCACCAACGGCGCGCGCAACGTTCGAGAAGCCGGTGTTGAATACACCGGCAATCTTGAATCTATAGCTCGCCTGAAAGGACGAGAAAGAGAACGTGGTTGCCATCCTGAGCGTTTGTCCTCAACGCAGTGTTAAATGGAATACTTCCATCTTACAGGATAACCGCAAAGTCTTAATATTTTGTTAAGGAATTAGACCCAGTGATTGATCGCCAGCAGATGCGACAGATCGCCTTTGGCAATGCGGCGGCGCTGAACAGGGCATGCACCAGCCGCCGCACCTGCAATACCGCCTGAAGACCCGCCGGAGCCATGAGCGCACAATCCCGCACCGCTGAGCGCACCGGATGCACCCGGCTGGTCGCGCAGGCGCGACATTAGCTCGGTAAATCGCTCGAATTTGGCGGGGCTGATGAGGGGGCCGCGCGCGCCATATTCATTGGCCAATAGGCGCAGTTCGGTGATTTCGGGATTTTCGCGGGGCAGGCCCTGCAAAGGTGCTGAAGCTGCGAAGCTGAAAAGGACCGCAAGCTTCAGTCTGCGGCTGTTGCGGATGCTGTCAAATAGCATAGAAGTCGTCCTTGTCAGGCGGCGTTGCTGAGGAGGGAGCTTTCGGTGCCGCAAATCCAGCCGCCGCCGATAACGCGGTTGCCGATATAGGCGACGCAGGCTTGACCCGCCGCAATGCCAAAGGCGGGTTCGCTCAGCACGACCTTATCCGCGTAAATGGTGGCGGGCAAGGGCAGTTGTGCGGAGCGCAACTTGACGTCTGCCTGCAGGCCTTCGGCGGGGATGTCCGTGAGCCAGTTGGTTTCCTTGATATAGACGGTATCACGCGCCAGCGCCGCATATGGGCCGACGACGACCTGATTGCGCTCGGGGCGCAGGGCGACGACGAACAGCGGGCTGTTGTTCTCGGTATGGCCGCCGCCGATGCCAAGGCCTTTGCGCTGGCCGATGGTGTAATTGATGATGCCGTTATGCTGGCCAAGAACGCGCCCGTCGAGATGCACGATGTCACCGGCTTTCATCGCGCCGGGGCGGAATTTTTCGACCACACGCGCATAAGACCCGTTGGGCACAAAGCAAATATCCTGGCTGTCGGGCTTGTCGGCGACGATCAGGCCAAAACGCTCCGCATGCTGGCGGGTGATAGATTTATCCCAGCCGCCCAAGGGAAAGCGCAGAAAGTCGAGTTGTTCCTGCGTTGTTGCAAACAGGAAGTAGCTCTGGTCCTTGCCCGCATCGATCGCACGGTGCAGTTCGGCCTTGCCGTCGGCGTTGGTGACGCGCTGGATGTAGTGGCCCGTGGCCATGCAATCCGCACCCAGATCGCGCGCGGTTTCCAGCAGGTCCTTGAACTTGACGTTCTGGTTGCACTTGACGCAGGGGATAGGCGTTTCGCCGCGCAGGTAACTTTCGACGAAATCCTCGATCACGCCATCCTGAAATTTGCTTTGGTAATTCAGTACGTAATGCTCAAAGCCCATTTTCTCTGCCACGCGCTTGGCGTCGTGGATGTCCTGGCCGGCACAGCACGCGCCTTTTTTGGCCAGTGTCTCGCCATGATCGTAGAGCTGCAGCGTGATGCCTACGACCTGATAGCCTTCCTCGTGCAAGAGGGCGGCCGTAACAGAACTGTCAACGCCGCCGGACATGGCGACGACGACACGGGTGTCTTTAGGGGCTTTGGCAAAGCCGAGGCTGTTCAGTGGTGCGGTCATGGCGGGGAATATAAACAATTCTGGCGTAAAAGCAACTATTTTTCATATAGAAAACAGCGCCTTTACGCCAGAATGCTCCCGTCCAACCTCGGGGGCGGGATTAACCTGCAGGAATTTGGTGCAAATGGACGAATTGGCCGCCGTGGCGCTGCATGATGTCACGCGCCTTCTGCCATTTGCGGGTGTCAAAAAGGCGCACCCACAAGACCAGTCCGCCTTGACGCAACTGGTGGTCAAGATCGGTCTTGGCTTTGTCGCGCAACACCTTGGCAACCAGCCCGCCCAGCGCTGCGCCAATCACTGCGCCGCCGATGGCGGCGAGCGCGAAAGGAAAGTTGTGGGTAAGGACGGAAAACAGCAATCCGCTGACGGCCCCAGCATAGGCGCCGCCACCGACCAGAACGGCCATGCCAAGGGCGCGTTCTTCGGGAACGATGAATACGCTACGCGGTGCATCGGGGTTGTCGGCCAGATCCTTGGCCAAAGGGTGCTGGCCGAATTTCTGCTCAACCTCGGCCTTGCTGGCCAGCACGCTGATCTCGTTGCGGTCAAAGGCGTTTTTTTCCAGCTCGAAAATGGCGGCGTCGAGTTGGTCGAGGTCGTCGAAAATGCCGACGCCTTCGTGAATGAGGGGTTGGTTTTGATGATGCAGGTTTTCCATGACAGGTCTCCTTGCGGTAACGGTTATCTTCCCCGTCACCAACGGCAAGCGGTCGGAAAAGTTCCTGTCTGTGCGGATATTTTATTGTTTTTCAATGAATTGGATAGCGTCTTTACTTTTCATTCATGCGAACCAGTTATAATGAAGGCGACACAGGAGAAGGCCTTTTCATGGATCTTTTTGGCGGTGATTTTGATGGCTTTGATGGCGGCGATGACGAGGTCATCGAGTTTACCGCTGGCAAGGGATTCAACATCCGCACCCATGCACGTGAATTCTCGGACATGATGATGGAGACGGGGCTCGACCTCATCCTGCATCTGCGCAACGTCTCGGTGGAATTCGAGGCGGGTTGCACGCCCAAGGAAATCATCGACGGCTATTTCTATGCCCTGCAACAACGCCGGCCCGCAACGGGTGCCGCATCGAACTGCAATCTGCCGGCAGAGCCGCTTCCGGTTTAGGGCCTTATTCTTCCCACGGTGCTTTGGTACCGGGCAGGGCCACGACCAGACCGTCAAGGTCGTCATTCATCAAAATCTGGCAACACAGGCGCGACGTCTTTTTGAGGTCGAAGGCAAGATCAAGCATGTCTTCCTCGGCTTCCTGTTTTTCGGGCAGCTTGCCGTACCAGTCGGGATGCACGACGACATGGCAGGTGGCACATGCCAGACAGCCGCCGCAGGCACCTTCGATATCAATGCCGTGCTTGTGTGACACTTCCATGACGGAGAGGCCATTGGGTGCATCAACTTCGCGGGGCTGGCCGTTTTTCTCGATGAAGGTCATTTTTGGCATTTGTCTTTTACTCTTTCGTACATTTTAAGCCATGCGGCGATAAAGCGCGCAACGTCGTCTTGTGTCGTGTTCCAGCCAAGCGAAACGCGCAGCGACGACCCCGCCGCCGCATCATCCGCCCCCATCGCGCGCAAAACGTGGGATGCTTTCACGGTGCCGCTTGAACAGGCAGACCCGTTGGACACGCAGATACCGGCAAGGTCAAGCGCGATCAACTGCGTTTCCGACGATACGCCGGGCAGGGCGAACATGGTGGTATTGGCCACGCGCGGCGCGCTTTGCCCGAAAACCTGCAAAGAGGGTGCTGCCGCCGACAATTCGCTTTCGATGCGGTCGCGCCATGCGGCAAGCGTGCTGGCACTTTCTATGTCAAGGGCATCAAGTGCCGCAGCCAGCCCCATGATCGCGGGCAGGTTTTCCGTGCCTGCGCGCAGGTTTTTTTCCTGATTGCCGCCGGTGATCTGGGGGTGAATGACAGCGCAATTGGCGATGATCAGCGCGCCTGCACCTTGCGGTGCGCCGATCTTGTGGCCGCTCAGGCTCACGAAATCAACGCCCAGTTTTTGCACGTCGACCGCCATGCGCCCGACAGCCTGAACGGCATCGGTATGCACAAGCGCGCCGTGCTTGCGCGCCAGGGCTACGACCTGATCAAGCGGCTGGATCACGCCGGTTTCATTATTGACCAGCATGATTGAAATCAGGGTTTGCTGCGTATTGCCCTGGAGCAGTTTTTCAAGCGCGGCAAGGTCGATGACGCCGCTTGACAACACGGGCAAGACGTCAAGCGCAAGACCGCAGACGCGCGCGGTTTCAAGTACGGACGGATGTTCGCTCGCCGAGACGATCAGGCGCTCCAGCCCCGATCCGCGCAGGACAAGGTTATTGG
>JAEXMB010000015.1 GCA_023444705.1 Pseudomonadota bacterium
TCTTGGTGTCGCGGCCGTCGATGCGGTTGCCGGTGTCGAGGATGCTGCCGCGAACGATGTCGGCTTCAACTTCCTTGACCATTGCTTCGACTGCGGGGCCGGCAAAACCGGTTTCCTCGGTAGCGAAGGCGGTGACGGCTTTGGCTTTGGCTGCTTTCAGCTGTGCCACGCGCTCTTGCTTGACGCGGGTCGCGTAAGCGGCTTTGAGGTCTTCGGCGACGAGCTTGCGCACGTTGTCGGCCAGTGCTTTCTTCTCGGGCGATTCCTCGGCGATGTCCCAGGGATCTTTCGCGCATTTTTCAGCCATTGCGATGATCGCGTCGATCATGGGCTGGAAGCCCTTCCAGCCGAACATGACTGCTTCGAGCATTTTTTCTTCGCTGAGTTCCGACGCTTCGGATTCAACCATCAGAACGCCTTCGCGCGTACCGGCGACGACGAGGTCGAGGGTCGAGTTCTTCATTTCCTCGATGGTGGGGTTAAGCACCAGCTGGCCGTCGATGTAGCCGACGCGCGCGGCACCCACGGGACCCATGAAGGGGACGCCCGAGATGGTGAGTGCGGCAGAGGCACCGACGAGCGCGACGATGTCGCTTTCGTTTTGCTGGTCATACGACAGCACGGTTGCGATGACCTGTACTTCGTTGAGGAAGGCTTTGGGGAACAGCGGGCGGATCGGACGGTCGATCAGGCGGCTGATCAGGGTTTCGCGCTCGGTCGGGCGGCCTTCGCGTTTGAAGAAGCCACCGGGGATTTTACCGGCTGCGTAATATTTTTCCTGATAGTGAACGGAGAGGGGGAAGAAATCCTGGCCGGCCTTGACGCTTTTGGCAGCGACAGCGGTGACGAGAACGGTCGTCTCGCCCATCGTGACCATGACAGCGCCGTCTGCCTGACGGGCGACCTTGCCGGATTCCAGAGTGATGGTTTTGCCTGCCCAGTTGAGGGACTGACGGGTAATATCAAACATTGATACTTTTTTCCTTGTTTAGCTTGCTTACATACGCGGCACCGCCATCAATAAGGTTGCGGTCCGCTTCTTTCTTTTTCACCTTATTTACAGGCAGATATGTCGCATTTAGCGGGCCAAAACTCAAAGGAAATGGGCGTATATATGGACAGCCTTTAATATTTATGGTAATTTCTTTCTATGTCTTTGGATTCATTCAACAGAATTGCGACCCGTCCGCGCCATGACAGCGCCAATCAGCTGATTGACCGCATCATCGCGCTGCGCCCCGACCTGCGCAACGAGACGTTTATCGTGCCGCGTTCGGGCAATACGGCGCTGACGGTCATGACGGTCAATGAGGTCTTCAAGAGTTGCATGTCGCGTGGCAACCCCGCCGATTTCGCCCGCGAATACGCAGTGCTTGAGCATCTGCAGGGGCGCGAACTGGGGGCCAAGATCCCGCAGCTGACATGGCGTTCGGACGATCACAGCATTTACGGCATGACCCGCCTGCATGGCGAGGCGCTAAGTAAAGACCTGCTGGCCAGCCTGCCCGCGGACGAGCAGGCGCGCATCGCCGCCATCATCGGGCGCTTCAATGCGCTGATAGCGGCGGGGATGGATGATGTGCAACGTGCCGCGCTTGGTCTGCAGGGCAAGCTGGCGGCGGATATTGTCACGCCTGCCCATGTGTTCGAGGCGCTGGAGCCTTCTGCCGCCAAGGTCAATCTTGGCATCGACGCCCTGCGCGTGGCGGTACGCGCGGCGGAATATTGCCAGCAGCGTTTTGAAACGCATGAACAACGCCTGCTGTTCATGCATCCCGACATGCACGAACAAAACATCATGTATGACCGCGCGAGCGGTGCTGTGGCGTTGATCGATATCGGTTCAGGCAATGCGGTCGAGGCGGAGCTGGGCTTTTGCATTCCGCGCCATTATTACCCGCGCGCATTCATGACCGATATGCTGGCGGCCTTTAGCGGACAATCCGGCGAAACGCTGACCTGCGCGCATCTGGATGCCTATTTCGGCATGCGCGCGCTCAGGATGTCGCTGGTCAACCCGCTGCATGCACTGGGTGAATTCAAGCATCATTGCGCGATGATTGGGCAGGCGCTTGACGAGCTGGAAGGTAAGCCAGCAGTCAGTCCTGCGCCGTCCAGCGAACCGGCGCCGACCCCATACGTTCCAAATATGCGTTAGCCTGCGTGAAGTGTCCGCAACCTAAAAACCCGCGGTGCGCCGACAGTGGCGAGGGGTGGGGGGCTTCAAGCACCAGATGCTTGGCGGTATCAAGCAAGACTTTCTTTTTCTGCGCGTGGCTGCCCCACAACATGAAGACAACATGATCGCGGCGCGCATTGACGGCGCGGATGATGGCGTCGGTCACGCTCTCCCAGCCCTTGCCCTGATGCGAGGCTGCTTGCTCGGGCCGCACGGTTAGCACGGTATTGAGCAACAGCACGCCCTGTTGCGCCCAGCGCGTCAGATCGCCGCTTGATGGTATATCGCCGCCGCATGAGGCTGCGATTTCCTTGTAGATGTTGCGCAGGGATGGCGGAATTTTCACGCCGTGCGGGACGGAGAACGACAAGCCATGCGCCTGTCCCGCGCCATGATAGGGGTCTTGCCCCAGAATAACGACGCGTACGTCCTCAAGCGGTGTCAGGCGCAAGGCGGCGAACAGGTTTTCGCGCGCGGGGTAAAAAGCGCTTTCGTCGGCAAGAAAGCGGTGCAGGCTTTGGCCCTGCGGCGTTTGGAGGACGGGGAGTAAAATATCCCGCCATTGACCAGTCCCTGCGAGCAAATCGGCCCATGATGGCAACGCCCCGCAAGAAGCTTGCGCGGGAGAGTCAGAAGTGTTCACAGGAAAGTCAGAAACTTGCTTTTTCTTTTGCATTGCACAAAAAACCTTGGGGGTGTGTGCAACTTATGCCACAAATCCTGCCCTGACCAGCAATAAAACGCATTATTCGCGTTTGGTTAATATTCGTTATGTTAATATCTGACTATGTTTGAGAATCGCAACCCGCATTCACCGAGCCAGCCGCAGCCGCTGCCCCCCAAAGGCGAGGCGGCGCAACACTTCGCCGCGCGCGCCAAGGTTGTGCAGACGGGCGCGAATGCCGGGCTTGAACGCGTGCTGGCCGAGCGCCCTGATCTGATCGGCCAGCCCTGCGTGATGCCGCAGGCGGGGTTATCGGCGCTGACCTATCTGTTTACCGATGAAGTCGTCAAAATGCCGCGCCTGCCAAGCCAGCATGACGATTTTGCGCGCGAACACCGCATCCTTGCGCACCTGCATGCGGCGGGGTTGCCCGTTCCGGCTGTCACCGCCACGGGCAGCGACGATGCGTTCTATTGTCAGGAAAGAAAAACAGGCGCGCATTTTGATTGCGACAGGCTGGAGCGCGCAGGCTTTTTTGCCACCGCAGCCTGCCAGATCGCCGATTTCATGCTGGCGGCGCAACAGGCGGTGAGCGAACACGATGCGGCAAACCTCGGCCTGAAGACAGCAACGCCTGATAGGGCGCAGCTTGAAGCGCTGTTGCAGATGAACGACTTTCAAAGCGTGCTGCGCCAGTCCGACGAGGATATCGTCGACGCCTTGCGCGCTTATGTGGCCAGCCGCGATGGCGTTGAGCCCGTATTCATGCATGCGGACCTGCAGCCTGCCAACCTGTTGTGCGATCCGGTCACGGGCGAGCTTAAAACCGTGATCGATTTCGGCCTGTGTCATTACGGCGATCCGGCGGTTGCGTTCCATGCGCTCTACCGCTATTTCCCGCATGACTTCGTTGATACCGTCGCCGATGTCTATGCGCAGGCGACAGGCACCGAGCCGGTACGCCTGCAACAGGCGGTGACCGCGCGTCTTGCCGCGGAGATGCTGGCCTGCGCGCAAGGCATGGGCGACAAGAAAGAGCTGTGCCACGGCCACCGCAGCTGGCTTGGCGACATCATCATCGAGTTCGACAATTCGGTGACCGGTTATGTGCCGCCCAAAGGGCACTTCATGGGAATCATGTGATTTTGCGCGCCTTTCTGCCGCAATCTTGACAATCCGCACGCGGATCTTTAGCCTTGAACCTGTTACAAACACTTACAGGCAAGGATATTTGCGATGGGCACTCTTGTGCTGCTGCGTCATGGTCAAAGCGTGTGGAACAAGGAAAACCGCTTTACCGGCTTCACCGACGTTGAACTGAGCGCACAGGGCGAGGCCGAGGCCCGCGCCGCCGGAGAGAAGCTGCGCAACCTGCCGCTCGATCATGTTTTTACCTCCACGCTCAAGCGCGCCTACGCCACGGCAGAGCTTGCCCTTGACGCCGCAGGCCAGAGCAGCGTTGCGCAAACCCGCCACGACGACCTGCGCGAGCGCGACTATGGCGACCTGACGGGCCTGAACAAAGACGATATGCGCGAAAAATATGGCGAGGAGCAGGTGCATATCTGGCGCCGCAGCTATGACGTGCGCCCGCCTGGCGGCGAAAGCCTGCAGGATGTTGTCGCGCGCGTGCAACCGTATTATCGCGCGCATATCGAACCGCTGTTGCGGTCGGGCAAAAACGTGCTTGTGGCAGCACACGGCAACACCCTGCGCGCCATGCTGATCATCCTTGGCCTGCACACGCCCGAGACAATCAACAACGCCGAGATCGCCACCGGCGATCCGCTGTTCTTCGATGTATCCGAAACCGCCGTCACACAGAAAGCGAGCGCCGCATGACAAGTCCCCAGCCGCAAGAGAACAACAAGATTAAAGGGCGGCTGGTTCTTTTCAGGCACGGGCAGACGGATTATAACGCGCAATCACTCATCACCGGCATTGCCGACGCGCAACTGACCGAAGTGGGCAGGCAACAGGCTCTTGAAGCGGGGCGCCTGCTGCGCGGCATTCCCATCCACAAGGCTTATAGCTCGACCCTCAGTCGCGCCTTCAACACGGCCAGCCTTGCGCTGGGTCAGGCACGCCAGCCGCATCTGGAAGAAGACGACGGCACCTTCCGCATCACCCAGAGTGCCGATATCGTCGAAATCGACAGCGGCGACTTCACCGGGCGCAGCCACAAGACCGACCCCGAGATCATGAGCTACAAGCGCGATTTCTTCACCGGCCCGCCCAATGGCGAAAGTTATGCGGTGGCCTTGGCGCGCGTGCAGCGTTTCTTTGATAACGAGGTCATGCCGCGTATCGAACGCGGGGAGACGGTGATGGTCGTCTGCCATGCAGGCATCGTGCGTGTGTTTGATTACGTGCTGGGGCTTGAGCAAGTCCCCGTCAAAGGCACGCCGCCGCAGGCAGGCAAAGGCCGCTCCATCCACAACGCCGCACCAGTCGTCTACGATTTTATCGACGGAAAACTGGTCAGCGAAACGGTCCTCGGCACCAACGAAAACAAACCCGCCGCACCCCGGCCGCCGAAAGCGGGTTAAAAGCGCTTAGCTTGCGAGTGCGGCGACGCCCGGCAGGGTCTTGCCTTCCAACCATTCAAGGAATGCACCGCCCGCGCTTGAGACATAGGTCATTTTATCTTCCACGCCCGCATGCGCCAGTGCGGCGACGGTATCGCCACCGCCCGCGACGGCCGTGATGCCACGCGTCTTTACCGCATCGGCGACGGCCTTGGCAACGGCGGTCGTGCCGCTGTCAAACGGTGCGATCTCAAACGCGCCGACCGGGCCGTTCCACAGCACTGTTTTCATCTCCGCGAGTTTGGCGGCAATGGCGGCAACGCTGGCGGGGCCGATGTCGAGCATCATGCGCTCTGCCGGAATGGCATCTGTCGCGGTGACGACATGGTCGGCGTTGGCTTTGAACTCTGTCGCCATCAGGCCGTCAACGGGCAGCAACAACGTGCAGTTGCGCGCGGAGGCCTTTTGCGCGATGGCGCGGGCCTGCTCCAGCATGTCGTGTTCGCACAGGGACTTGCCGACATTCACCCCCTGCGCGGCCAGAAAGGTATTGGCCATGCCGCCGCCCAGTACCAGCACGTCGATTTTTTCGACAAGGTTGTTGAGCAGGTCA
Organism: Pseudomonadota bacterium; assembly: GCA_023444705.1. GTDB lineage: Bacteria > Pseudomonadota > Alphaproteobacteria > Micavibrionales > UBA2020 > JAEXMB01. The sequence continues at coordinate 5,985 of JAEXMB010000015.1, forward strand.
AGTTTTGTCGAAATTTTGGCGCCGCCCACGATCGCCATCACGGGGCGTACGGGGTTTTCAAGCGCGGCATCCAGCGCCTTGAGTTCTTCTTCCATCAGCAGTCCGGCATAGGCGGGCAACAGGTGGGCCAGTGCTTCGGTGCTGGCATGGGCGCGGTGCGCGCATGAAAAGGCATCGTTGACGTAGACATCGCCAAGCGCTGCCAGCTGTTTGGCAAAGGCGGCATCGTTTTTTTCTTCTTCTGGATGAAAGCGCAGGTTGTCGCAAAGTAAAACCTCGCCCGCGACCAGTTTTTGCGCGGCGGCGGCAACGCTGTCGCCCACGCAGTCGTCGATGAAATGCACGGTCAGGCCGCTGGCTTGCGCCAATACGGGCGCAAGCGGTCTGAGCGATTGCGATTCATCGCGGCCCTTGGGGCGCCCGAAGTGGGAGAGGACCACGATCCTGGCGCCTTGCGCGGCAAGTTGTTTGATCGTGGGGGCAAAACGCGTAATGCGCGTGAGGTCGCTGACCTTGCCGTCTTGCATCGGCACGTTGAGGTCGGCGCGGACAATAACGGTCTTGCCGCTGGCGTTGAGGTCAGCGAGGGTCTTGAAAACAGGCATGGGTCGTCTTTCGTGAAAACGCGGGTGAAAGTGCAGGCGCGTGAGGCTTAGCGGTTCAGCCCTTCGGGGATGCGCAGGCCGCCGGTGCTGTCACCCGCAGCGGGCTGGACCAGTGCCGCCTGATGGGCAACGGTATTCGTCGGCGCATAGGCGAGGGGCTGTGCCACAGGTTCGCTGCGGCCCGAGAGCAGCGTCGTCGGCATGGTGTAGACGAGGCTGATGATCTCGGTGCGGTCGTCCTTGTCAAACGAGCGTGCGTTGCTGATGACGTGGGCGTTGATGCCAAGGCGGCTCTTGTCTTCGAACTGGTAGGCCAGCTCGGTACCGTAACGCACGGCGAAGGTACGGTCGAGGTCAACGCCTGCGCCTTCCTTGTAGGCACCCACGGCGACGCTGGGCATCAGGAAGATATTGTCGGTGATGTTGAAGGGCACGCCCACACCGCCATAGCCCATCATGCTGCCTTCATGCGTGGCGAAACCACCAAAGATGGGCTGCAGGAAACCGGCGATCTTCACGCCCGGTTGCCATTCAAGGTTGAGTGCTGCGGCTTGCTGGCCGTGGGTGAAGGCATCATACATACCGATGCTCAGGCCAAAGAAAGAGGTGTTTTCCTGTACCTCGACCACGCGGGTTTCGGGTGCGGGCGGGGGCAGGGCGGGCTCGACAGGGGCTGCGGGTGCAGCTTGTTCGACAGGCGGCGCAGCTTCGGGCGCGGGGCCTTGCAACTGGTCAAGCGCCTGATCGAGCGGAGTCTGCGCGGGTGCTGCTGTATAGCCGGGCGGCATGCCATCCGCGAGTGCGACGGACGAGAGAACCACCAATGCCGCAGTGCCGGTCAGCAGGGCAGAAAAAAGACGTTGTTTCACGTGCTTAACTCCGTTTGAACATTCTGCAGCTACTATGCGCTGTCTAGATTGTCCGATGCAAGCTGAAATTGCAGGGTTTTTATATTCTGGAAAAAACCTGCAAAGCTTTCAACCTGTGCTGTGGCATGCCCGCAACGGCGCTACGCGGCAATACTGCGGAATTTATTGGTGGCGCGCACCAGTGCATCCGTCACCCCCGGCTCCGACGAGGAATGGCCCGCATCGGGCACGACCACGAATTCGGCCTCCGGCCAGGCGCGGTGCAGGTCATAGGCCGTTTCGATGGGGCAGACCGCGTCATAGCGGCCTTGCACGATGACGGCGGGAATGTGGCGGATGCGCGGGATGTTGCGCAGCAGGTAGTCATCGGGCGTAAAGCGGTTGTTGCGGAAGTAATGCGCCTCGATAGTGGCGATCGACAGGGCGTGTTCGGCCTGGCCTTCTTCTGGCACGATCGGCAGGGGGATGAGCGCGCAGCATGATGCCTCAAACGTTGACCATGTCGTGGCGGCTTGCAGGCGCACGGACGGGTCGGGATGGGCGAACAGCTCGCTGTAGTATTCGAGCAGGTCGTCGCGGCGCGCGGGCGGCACGTCGGCGATGAAGGCGTGCCATGCTTCGGGGAAGATTGCGCGCACGCCATAGAGGAACCAGTCAAGCTCGCGCTGCGTCATCATAAAGATACCGCGCAAGGTCAGGCTCAGGACGTGTTGCGGATGCGCGATCGCATAGGCCAGCGCCAGCGTGCTGCCCCACGACCCGCCAAAGACGTGCCAGCGTTCGATGCCCAGTTCGGTGCGGATGGTTTCGATGTCGGCCACCAGCAGGGCGGTCGTGTTGTTGCGCGTTTCGGCCAGCGGCGTCGACTTGCCGCAGCCGCGCTGGTCGAACACGATGATGTGGTAGTGTTGCGGGTCAAAGAACTGGCGGTGCTTGGGGTTTGATCCGCCGCCCGGGCCGCCGTGCAGAAAGACGACCGGCACGCCCTGCGGATTGCCCGATTGTTCGTAGTAGATCGTGTGGATGTCATCAACGGCGATCATGCCGCTGGCAAAGGCCTCGACCGGCGGATAAAGGGACAGGCGCGGGTGCAGGTGGGTAGCATCCATCATCATGGTGCGGGCTTTCCGTCAGGGGCGGGGGTTGCGGCAGATGGCGTCTGTTCGCTGGCGGCGGGCAGAAATTCGATTTGCTCTGGATGCGTCAGTTCGATCATCGGGCCGTTTTTCTCAAACACCCAGCCGCGCACGCGCACGGGCGCGTCCTTGAGCATCTCCATGCTGAATCCGGTGGGGAAGTTGCGGCTGTTCTGCTTGGTCAGGCTGAGGGTGAAATCGGTTTTCCAGTCCTTGCCGTAGTTGGCGAAGAAAACGCTTTTCTTGTCCGCCGCCGACATGGCGCTGCCGGTGACGACCATAAATTCGTTGCGCGAACTGCCGATGTCATCGACGTTGCGCACGGCCATGCCGGGATTGGCCCAGAAACCTTGCGCGGCTGTGCGGGCCTTGTCCTCGATCGCCAGCAATTCGGCGATCAGGCTGCGGTTGGTAACAGTGCTGTCGGCCCAGGCAAGGCCCTGTGCGACCATTTCACCCTGCACCCAGCGCGGCGGCGTGCCGTCAATCACCGCGTGGGCGAAACTGTTGCCCATGCGGTCGCGCGCGGCGTCGCCCAGATCGGGGCTGGCGTACAGTATCGCCTGCTTGCCGAGCAGGTTGGCATCCAGCCATGCCAGCGCCTGATCACTGTAAAGTGTGGGCACACGGATATTGTCGAGGACATAAATCGAACCCGTTTCAAGGCGGATCAAATCTGGCTTGAGGATTTCGCTCACCACACCCTGACCGATGATGCGCAGGCTTTGCGGCGGGACCTGCACGGGTTCGTCCGGCGTGGTGGCGCGCGCGGGCACGGCGCTGCCGATCAGCAGCGCGAGGACAAGGCAAAGGCGGGCGATGACAGCCATAAAAAAGACCCTCCGGGAACGTCTTTTTCTAGCAGACGCAACGCGGAGGGTCCAGATCGTAAAAAGGGCGCAAAACCGGCCCAAGTCAAGGTTTAGGCGGCGTGAAACAGCGATCTTGCCTCAATTCCGGCATTTTCGACCTTGAGGGTCATGACGGTCTTGAGCTTGTCCATCGCGCGTTGTTCCAGCTGGCGCACGCGCTCCTTGCTGATGCCCAGCTGTTTGCCGAGGTCTTCCAGCGTGACGACGCTGTCGGTCATCTGGCGTTTCTGGATGATCGTGCGTTCACGCGGGGACAGTTCGCCCAGTGCCTCGTTCAGCCATTTGGCGCGGGTTGCGTTGTCCTTCATGCCGATGACCACTTCCTCGGGGTTGGGGGCGGTATCGGGCAGGAAGTCCTGAAACTCGCTGGCACCTTCAAGGCCAAGCGGGCTGTTAAGCGACTGGTCGCCGCCGTTCATGCGGGCTTCCATCTCGCCGACTTCTTTGACGCTGACGCCCAGCTCCTTGGCGATATGCTCTTTGGCATCTTCGTCAAGGAAGTCGCGCGCCGACTGGCCATCGATCTGCGCACGCAGGCGGCGCAAATTGAAGAACAGCGATTTCTGGTGCGCGGTGGTGCCGGTACGCACGATAGACCAGTTGCGCAGGACGTAATCCTGGATCTGTGCGCGGATCCACCATGTGGAGTAGGTCGAAAAGCGGTTGCCAAGCTCGGGCTCGAAACGCGCGGCGGCTTCCATCAGGCCGATGTTGCCTTCCTGGATCAGGTCGCCCATCGGCAGGCCATAGTTCTTGAACTTGGCGGCAATGGCGACAACCAGACGGGTATAGGAGCGCACAAGTTCATGCAGCGCCTTTTCGTCGCGGTTGTTTTTCCAGCGCGTGGCGAGGTCAAGCTCGTGCTCACGCTCGAGCAGGGGCTCGTCCATCGCGTTGCGGATATAGCGCATGTTCGCCATTTGGGTGGTCGGATCGTCGATGTAAGCCATAGGGGGCCTGTCCTTTCCGGGGCGGTGGGCTATATCATGATGAAAGCGGCTCATGATAACCAACGCTGTGTGTAAGTGTTTTGTTCAAACCTTTTACGCACGAAGTCGAGGACTGGATCAGTCCTGTTATTTTTTCATTGAAAATCAGCAGGTTATTTTTGCGCAACGCAATAAAGTTGCCAACAGCAACTAATCCACGCAATCAATATCGGTGATTATGCAGCGTAGACGTCCAGCACGTCGCCCGCAGGGGTCAGTTGCGCGCAGACCAGCTGTCCGCCTTTGCCCGAGCCACCGTCAAGGCTGACGTTGACCGTGCCGACTTTCACACCCGCGCCTTGCGGATCTGAGCCGCGCACGACAGTGCGGAAGGGGGCATAAGCCGTCTGCATAGCGGCAAAATTCTTGTGCGCCCACCAGAACTGATCGTTCTGCTCCATCAGTGGCTTGGACGGGTTGATGCCCGCATGGACGAAAAGAATATTGTTGTCGTTGCTTTGGCGCTGGTCGGTAAAGGCCGCGCGGCGCAGCGAGGTAAAGAATTTTTCCGCACCTGCGTGTTCGCGCAGGTTTTTCTTCAACGCACCGCTCCAGCGCGTCAGGCTGAGGATGCCTTCGCGTGCAACACGGCCGGCCTCGAGCAACGAGGTGCCGTAGGCGGCGAGCAGTGTGTCCATTTCGGGGTAGGTCTGCGAAATCCATTCGATGACCTGGCGCGGGCTTTGCGCCATCTGGATCTGCGTCAGCTTGGTCCACAGTTCTTCCTGCACGCCGCGCAGGTAAATAATATCTTCTGCCATCACGCCGGGCACGGCCATCAGCTTGCGGCGAAACGCCAGCAGATCGTTGATGACGTCGCGCGGTGCGGCGCCCTTTTCAGCGCAGAGGTAGTTGCCGGTATAGACAAGGCGGTCGCCCGGCGTGAATTCGGCGAAAATTTTTTCATGCACGCGCGCAAGGTTTGCGCGCTGGCCATGCACGGCGGCAACGGTCCAGATTTTGCGCGGGGCGCCAAGGTTGATGAATTTTTCGCTAAACGAAGCCATGCACGCAATATAGCGCGTTTTTTTGGCAAACAAAAGCGGCGCCAGCGTGGAGAAGCAAAAAACTTGGGGTTAGCCGTTTTTGGGCTTGAGCATGTCGCGTGCCTCGGCAAGGCGCGCGCGGTGGTCGTCTTCGGCGCGGCGGCGGCGCAGGTTGCCGGCGGCCCCGCCAAGGGCCGACAGGCCAAACAGCAGGCCCAGCGTACCGCCAAAAACGGTGCCGGTGCGGGTGGCGAAACTGGCGAATTTACGTGCGCCCTCGCTGTCGTCCATGCGCTCCATGCAGGCGGTGTCGCCCTTGCATTCATCGCGGTAGGCCATGCGTTCCTGATAGTAAAAGGCGTATTTTTCGCCTTGCAGGGCGTTGGTATAAAGCGATTGCGCGTCGGCTTCGGAAATATTGCGGTCGGTGCGCAGGTCGGTGTGGAATTTGTCGGTGCGCTCGTCGCGCGCGGCGATGCGGTCCTGCAGGGCCTTGTTCATGGCTTCAAGGGCGCGGACCTGCGCCAGCGGGTCTTTTTGCGCGGCGATGGCTTCCTGTGCTTTTTGCAGGCTGGTGGCCTGAAAGTCGATTTCCTGATATTCGCGCGCCAGCGAGCGGCCTTCGGCTTCAAGGCGCGTCAGGCTGGCCTCGGA
>JAEXMB010000028.1 GCA_023444705.1 Pseudomonadota bacterium
GTGCCGGAGCGTGCGGTTTCATCTAGCCTGTTCCCGAGAATCGAATTGGAGGACAGAACCAAGACTACGAAAAACAAAAACGCCCGCCAGTCACACAAGCTAGTACATTACCCGCCCTTTTAAGGGCAGAATAAGGGAATTTTACATTAAAAACAGTGCGCACGCGCAACGTAGCGCAACGTACAACCGTCGCCGCTCACACTCCGGCTGCGCCTTTATTCTTTAAAGGGAAATGAGCCCTCGGGCAGACTTTAGTCCAGCCGCCGTCGCTTTGTTGGTTTTGTAATCGACATTCAAGAACGCCGCATGCGCAAAACCGGCCAGCAAGGGGAGCCGGGATTGCTGGGCAATGATGTCGAAAATATCTTTAAACCATGGTCCGGGATAAATATCGACGACGGGTTGCTGGCGCAACATGATGCCAAAGGCGGCCACTTCTTCAAGAATATATCGCACCGATGTTTCAAACGCCTCGGGCCTGTCGTCATGGATCATGCTGCCATTATCGGCCTGACGTCGGCAAAACTCCTGCGCCTTGTCTGCAATCGCCGCCTTGAAGATGGGGCACCGTGCATAAAGAGAGTTGATTGCAAGACGCGTGGCCGCATATTCGTGGTGCGATACCCAATCATCCCAGACGGTAACAATCCGCTTGTGGACGGGGATATTGTCAATCGCGCGCTTGTTGTCACGCAGCCATTCATGCCCTTTGATCTGGGCAACCGTGTATGCCCTGGAAAGGTCAATGCCCATTTCCAGCGCAAGGTTGTGACGCTGAAGCGTGTCGGACACAATCAAATAAACTTTGTCAAAGCGTGCTGCAGCCCACTCGGTCAGCGCAAAAAACTTGTCGCCTTCGTGCTTGGGTTTGCCCACGCTGATTTGCAGCCGGCATGTGGAATAGCCGCGCCAGATACTGGGGCTGTTCAGCACGACTTTGTAACGGCCTGTTGCCGCGGGAAACTGCGCGATATGCTGGCGTTGGCTAGAATCTTTCACGGGCCGTACTCTCTTTGGGTTCTTGCAGTTTATTCCACATGACATCAAAGATATTACGCCACGTTGCGGCAAGATCCGCGTCCTTGAACACAACCGCTTTTGTTCCATGTTCGGTGCATACGGCGACTTTATCGCCGTAAATTAATGATACGTTATTTCTGAATTGCTCTTGGGGGATATAGCGGTACTCTTTGGTCGGCCCCATCAGGTAGGTATTCCCCTCCTGAACAAGCTGGCGCATGCGAATACCCGCATTGCGAATTTTCCTCAAACGATTGTTGACGTCAGTCGTCGACACCTTGTCGTCGGCGCACATGATCAAATACTCGGCGTCGGGTTTATCCATCAACGTATAATAGACATCGTCCAGCAGACGAAGATACCAGCCCTCGCCCTCCATGGTCGTGACTGTGTCTTCTTTGAGATACACGCCGCGATCAATGAACGCGACGCCCGCCAATCCGAAAGCACCATTGATTTTGTCGATGGTGGCCTGATTAGGTGTGCTTTTTTCTTTCTCAAAGTTCGTGATAGACGGCTCTGATACCCCCGCACGCTCTGCCAGCTCCTTTTGGCTCCAGTCCAAAAGCGCGCGGCCAGCACGAACTTGTTTTGCGTCGAGAGCCATAGCCTTTTCTTTAACCCTATAAAATTATTGCCCTTTCCTTTATTTATACCCGTTTTAAGAACGCTTGTAAATTAAAAACGATAAAAAAATACAGAAAAACCCAAAAATACTCTTGATATTTATCATAATTCTATGTATAACTGTAATGGTCTTGGGGAAAAAGACAGAAAACAACGGTATTTCAAGGGGGGATTACCAAATGCAGAAATTCAACACCGTCGCAAAGAAAGCCCAAGTTTTGGGTAATAAAGTTGCCGTAACCAAGCTGAAGGCTCTGGTCACCGGCGATGCGGCAGCTGCTTTGGTTGATAAACTGGTCTACGGCACGAAACTGGCAAACGACCACATCCTGCACGAGCTGGAAGCCCGCTACGGCGCAGTCATGGCACAATATCTCCTGGAACGTATGCCGAAGTAATTACTCAATCTCCCACACTCTGCCGTGTGTACGTCGCGCATTCAGCCAAAGCTAACTACTCTCAACAAGAAAAAGGCAGTAACAAACAAGCTAAAACATCTTCTTTTTAATTATATTCAAGTACATATGCCGCCTAAACTATCAGAAAACGACAAATAAATTAGAAAGCGCATCTCATTTTCGAATCTTACGCTCTCCGCCATCTTACCATCTAGTCCTCGCTAACTATTCTCAGCCAAAGGGCAAGAGTTCTTAGCGAATGACTGCACACACCGCCATATATTTTTACGAACCCTTAAAAACTCTGCAGGTTTTACAACCTTTAAAAACATTGCCATCCCCGACCGCGACTATTTGAAAAATACCGCATGTTCTACGATGCCCAAAAAAACCTGCGGCGAAATAAAACTCCATTGCTAAGCCTTTCAAATCAAATAGAGTTATTGCACTGCGGCATATTTCCCCTTGCTTTTTCCGTATCGTCAGATAAAGTATTTACACACTTCAGCAAGCGGGGAATCAATGGACGCGGCGGATCTCCTTGAGACGCACATAAAACCCTATCTTCTTCAAAATCTGGGCGACGCAGACGCCATTATGCTGGCGGGTTCACATGCCCGCGTCCTGAACGGCGAAACCGCCCTGGCCGCCACGGCCAAGAAAAATTCCGACTACGACTTCATCATTTATTTCGAAGACCTGCCCGCGCGCTTTCCCGCCGCGATGTTCGCCTCGGTCTGGCTCGACGTTCCCGGCCGTGACGAACCGGTGAGCATCGACCTCAAGATCATCGACCGCGCCTATCTCGACTATCATGCAAAGCATACGCACGAAGTGCGCCGCTTTCCCTTTCTGTTCACCATGATCAACGACGCGCACCCCATTCAGGACAACGGCCAGCTGCTGGCCCAGTTGCGCCGCAGCGCGACGGATTTCATTGCGGCGGGTCCGGCACCGCTTGGCCCCAGCCAGATCGCCGAAACGCAGGCCAAGCTTGACAGTCTTGAACAGGCGCTTGCCAGCGGGGCATGTGCGCGCGACCGCGCCATCGCCGCACTTGAAGGTTTGCAAATGCTGGCGAATGCACGCCTGCTGTCGGCACAGGACTGGGTATCGCCCATCGGCCGCAGCCTGGTCAACCTGCGCGACGCGCAACCCGGGCAGGAAAAGCGCCTGATGAGCGCCTTTAACAAGGTCAATGGCGGCGACTATACCGGCTATCGCGAAGTGATGCGCGAGATTGAACAGGTCCTTGATGCGCGCAAGGCCGAACACAATGCTGATTCAGCCCTGTTGTCCGCCAACAGTGCCGTCAACCAGAACGAGATCGACGACAGCAACAAAAAAGGCGACAAGATCATGCTCGGCCAGTATCTGGCCCGCATGAAAGACGCCGACGAGATGGACCCGCTGCGCCTGATCGAGCTGAAATGCGTTTTGTGGCTGACGGCGAAATCCTACCTCTGCCGCCAGCACGGTGTGCCCTTCGCCTATGGCGCGCAACTTGCAGATACGCTTGATACGCTGGCAGGGCAACCGGTACTGGCCACACTGTTCACCGCCATCCAGAACGAAGACGTGCCGGCGATGTACACCTGCGTCAACACCATCCTTGGCGATCAGGGCGGCGTTGCCTTTAACTACCTCGAGCGTATTTATACCGAGGACCTCTCGCGCCGCCGCCAGCAGGCACTGTGCGCCAATCCCGCCGCTACCGTCATCGCGGCCAACAGCGCCCCCGTGATCGCACCGCCACCCCCGCCCGCCGCATGACCCCGACCATCACCCTGCACCGCGACGACCTGCCCGCCGGATTGCCTTTCGGCGACAGCGTGGCGATTGATTGCGAGATGATGGGTCTTAACATCGCGCGCGACCGCCTGTGCATCGTGCAGATGTACGACCCCGCGCACGAGCGTGTGGACATCGTGCAGTTCAACGGACACAACTACAGTGCGCCAAACCTGCGTGCCGTGCTGGCCGCACCCGGCCGCCTGTTTTTGGGCCATATGATCCGCCTGGACCTTGGCTGGATATTGCATTACCTCAAGACCGACATCGCCCATGTCTATTGCACGCGCACGGCGTCGCGCATCGCGCAGACTTTCGGCGCGTCGCACGACTTCAAGAACCTTGTCACCGGCCTGCTGGGCGAAAGCATCGACAAATCCGAAACCACCAGCGACTGGGGGGCGGAGACGCTTAGCCCCGCGCAGCTGAAATACGTGGTCAACGACGTGATCTTTCTGCACCGTCTGCGCGACAAGCTTGATGCACTGCTCGCGCGCGAAGGCCGCGCGCAGCTGGCCGCCGACATCATGAAGACGATCCCCGCGCGCGCGCGCATGGACGTTGCGGGCTGGTGGGGGGAAGACATTCTCGACTTCCCCTTCGGCAAATAATCATCTTTGAGAAGGGCTTTTGTATGCGTGGCCTGATCGTCTTTGCCCTTGTGGCCGCCCTTCTCGCCCTGCCTGCAAGCGTGTGGTTCTACGGGCAAAAATCGGTGGAAGCCGAGATGATTGATGCCTTGACGCGCAATGATAGCGCCGGCGTGGCCGCACGTGTCGACTTTGACAGACTGCGCGCATTTCTTAAACAGGATTTGCTGGCAAAAAAGAACGACAAAAGCCCGATCGGATCGCTTTACGCCGCCAGCGGCCCCGCAACCACCAGCATCGACAAGGTCGTCGATTACTACGTGCAGCCACAAAACATCGCAATCCTGCCCTACCTGCACAAAACGACCTTTCCCGACATTCCTGTCCAGGATTTCATCCTCAGCCGCGGCTATGCGCCGCCATACGGGTTTTCGCTGACGTTCGGCCTGCCGCCGCAAGCGCTGAGCGACAGTGCCATGCGTGCGGCGGCGGAGCGTTTTCAGGTGCGCGCGGTCTTTCGCCTGAGCGGACTGACGTGGAAGCTTGCGGAGCTGCACGCGCCGCTGTTCATGGTACCCGCGCATGTCTATAGCCAGCCTGCGGTGGAGATTTTTGCCCCGCAGGCGCGCCGTTAGCCTGCCACGCTGCCTGCCGTTGCAGCGTGTTCCTGCCTGCGTTGCGCGAATTTATGGCAGAGAAAAATCACCACGCCCCACACGGCAAGGAATGCCGCCACCTGCAGGATTTTAACAAGGCTGGGGTCGGCGGCAAATTCGCGCAAGGACATGCCAAAGACCGACAGCATCACCTTGCCAGGCAAAAGCCCCAGCACCGTGCCTGCCAGATAAGATGCCATCGGCATTTTGATGACCCCCATAATGACATTGACGACCGAATACGGTGCGACCGGAATGGCGCGGATAACGGCCACCCCGGCAAGGCCGCCTCTATGCGCCTTGCCAAACAACTGCTGTATACCGGGAAAATAACGCTCCATGCGATCACGGCCCAGCATGCGCCCCATCGCATAGCCGATGCCCGCACAGACCATTGACCCGGCGAGCGAGTAAAGCACGCCCTTGATGCCCGTAAACACCAGAATAACCGCAGCACTGAGCAGCGTGACGGGAAAGAACGTCACCGCCGCCAGTGCATAAAGGCTGATGATCCACCACAGCGCGCTGCGTGTGTCTTGCAGTTCGCGCACGTGATCCGTAATCAGGCCAAGGTCGATCTTGTCCTGCAGGCCGAGCATAAACCACAGCGCCGGCACGGCCAGCAAAAGGAGCGCGAGCACGCCCAGAACGATCCACATGCGCCGCTTTTTAGGCAGGCGCAGAAAACGACGGCGCAACTGCTGGAGGTGGACAGCCATGACAACGCTCTTTGATGATTTCGCCTTAATCACCAACGCGGCGGCCACGGCAGTGGTTCCACACGGCTCATGACAGCGTCAGGCCGGCATGGGAAGGCGTTGCGCGATATCGTAGGTATCGCCATCGCTGAGTACATGGATGGTGAGCCCGAACAGAGACAAGACCTTGTCGGGACTACCTTCGGCGATATTGGTATGGCTGACATGGCTGCCGTCGACGACATAGACAGCGCCGCTGCCCAGGACTTCAAAACGCTCTCCCTTGACCAAAATCGCCGTATCTTCGTCAATACCGATGCCCAGCAGGCGGGGATTGAGCGCAATCGCCCCCAGCAGACGGCCAATACGGCCGCGCTCGGAAAAATGCTGGTCGATGATGCTGTTGGGCAAAAGACCAAGACCCGGCGCCATATGCAGGTCGCCGATCTTGCACGATGCCGATTCACCACCTTTGATCAGCATGGTGTCTCCCATCGCCGTCGCACCCGCCGATGTCCCTGCGACGATGCCCCCATTGAGGTAGAGGTCGCGCACCCCGCACTCAAACGCGGTATCGCCGATCAGGCTGCTGATGCGCAACTGGTCGCCGCCGGTGAAAAAAACACCCTTGGCCTTGTCAAGCACGGCAAGGCTTGCTTCACTCGCCTCCGCACGCTCGAGCAGGTAATGCTGCTTGAGGTTTGCCACACCGAGCCGTTTGAACGACGCCTGATAGGCGCTGAAATATCCCTGCGGCTCCAGCGACGCCACAGTCGATACGACAAGTTTGCCCTTGCCGATATAAGAAGCCAGCCGCGCCAAAATGCGTGATGCGCCCGTTTTATCCTCGCCACCACCGATAATCAGCAAAACACCTTGGGGGGTGCGTTTTTTACGCGGCTTGGCCGCGGGCATTTTGCTTTTCTTGCCGGTCATGACGCTTACGAAGCCTGCGCCATATGCTCATGCGCGTGCGACAACCCCGATAAAGACGGTTGCGCGGGCGTATGCGCAATGATCTGCGCCCAGCAGGCCTCGACCTCCGACGGCAGCAAGACGACCAGATCGTCCTTGGCGGCAAGACCAAGGCAACGCGCGATCGCCTCTTCTTCCGAGCCGACGCAGATGATGTCCTGATCGCTCATGGCGGCTTCACGCGCACCACGCCGCAACAGTGCGAGGATTTCACCCTGCCTGCGCCCGCGCCGGTCGGGATCCTCGCGAAAGACCACGGTATCCATATGAAGCGCTGCGACGCGGCCCATTTCAACAATGTCGCTGTCGCGGCGGTCGCCGGGCACGCTGACGGTGCCGATCACGCGGCCTTTGACGTCCATGCGCGCGATCAGGCCGCACAGTGCCGTCAGACCATGCGCATTATGCGCGTAATCCATCAGCACACGATAGCCGTGGCGTTCGGTCAGGTTCAACCGCCCCGGGTTTTGCGCGTAGGACGAGGCAAACCCTTCAAGCCCTTTGCGAATAACCTCGGGCGGCAAGCCAAGACCATAGCCGATGGCGGCGGCTGCCAGCGCGTTTTGCACGTTAAAGGCCGCAGCCCCATTGAAGGTTGCGGGAATATCGCCCACGCGCGTCAGCACAGTGCGCAAGCCATCCTTGTAAACCACCAGCAGGTCGTGCAACACAGTTTTTTCACGCACGACAGCCATGCCACCCGCATCCACATGCGCGCGCAGCTCTGCGCACAAACCATCCATCGAAAAGAAACAAACAGTGCCGCGTGCAACATCGCGCATCGCACGCGTCAGCGCATCATCCCAGTTCAGCACGCTCAGGCCGTTGCGGCTGACGCTTTGCACGACAAGGGATTTGATTTCCGCCAGATCCTCGATGCTGTCGACCCCGCCAAGTCCCAGATGGTCCTCAGCCACATTCAGCACCGCGCCGACATCGGCATAGTCAAAGGCCAAACCTTCGCGCAACATGCCGCCGCGCGCGGTTTCCAGCACGGCGTAGTCTACGCTTGCATCCTGCAAGACCATGCGCGCGCTTTTGGGACCGCTGGCGTCGCCTTGCCAGACCTGTGCATCGCCGATATGGATGCCGGTGGTCGAGGTAAAGCCCCCTTTGGCGCCCGCCGCTGCGATCATCTGCGCCACCATGCGCGTGGTGGTCGATTTTCCGTTGGTGCCGGTAATGGCCGCAACGGGAATGCGTGCGGGTTTGCTCTCGGGGAAGATCATATCGATCACAGCATCGCCGACAGCCCGGGGTTGCCCCTGTGCCGGATGCACGTGCATGCGAAAACCGGGGGAGGCGTTAACCTCGATCACCGCGCCGTTACCATTGAGCGGCAGTGCGATATCGCGCGTCACAACATCGATACCCGCAATATCAAGGCCGATCACGCGGGCCGCACGCTCCATCGCTGCGCGCGTGAGGGGGTGAATATCGTCGGTGCGGTCAATAGCGATGCCGCCGGTCGAGATATTGGCCGTATCGCACAGCACGACCATCTGCCCTTTTTGTGGCACAGACTGCAACGTCAGCCCTGCGGCCCTGATCTTTGCAAGGCATTTATCGCCCAGAACAATCTTTGACAATGGCGCCTCGTGGCCCTCACCACGCAGGGGATTGGCATTTTCACGCTCGACAAGCTGCGCCAGCGTATGCACGCCATCGCCAATGACATGCGCGGCCATACGTTCGGCCACCGCCACGACTTTGCCGTCGATCACCAGAACGCGGTAATCGCGGCCTGTGAAATATTGTTCGACAATGACGTCATCACTGTGTTGTTGCGCACCTTCGAATGCGGCGCGCAGGCCCTGCTCGCTGGTCACATTGGTGGTGACGCCGCGCCCGTGATTGCCGTCAAGCGGCTTGACGACCACCGGAAAGCCGATGTCGGCAGCAAGCGCGCAGGCATCTTCGATGCTATCAACCACGCCGCCGCGCGGCACGGCAATTCCGGCTTCATCCAGCATCGTCTTGGTCAGCGCCTTGTCACAGGCCAGGTCGACGGCGATCTGCGATGTATGTTGCGTCATGCTGCCGCGCAGGCGGCATTGATTGCGCCCCCAGCCAAGCTGCACGAAACTGTCGTCGTCAAGGCGCATGGCGGGAATGCCACGCTTTTTTGCAGCGTCGACAATGGCGCGGGTGGTCGGGCCAAGGCGCTCGTCGCACAACAGGCGGCGCAGGTGGGCGACCGCATCGTCGACAGACGTAAAGGCTGCGGTTGGCGGGCCGCAGATGTCGTCGATATGCGCAATGCCCGACAGGCCCGTTGGCAACAGGCTGCTGACCAGCTCGAGCGCATAGCGCCCGGCCCACAGGCCGCATTGCACGGCTTCGTATTCGAACATGACGTTGTATACGCCGCTTTTGCCTTTGACGGCGCGGGTCTTGCCGCGCGCAACGTCAGCACCTGCAAGCGTTTGCAGCTCCAGCGCGACATGCTCGATGATGTGGCCAATCCAGGTGCCCTCGCGCAGACGGCGGGTAAAGCCGCCGCGCGCACCGTAACTGCACCCGTGATCGTCAAGCCCCGGCAGTGCCGCCAGCAGGCTGTCACAAAAAGCGGGCATTTTATCCGACGGCCAGTTTTCCAGCATGTCGATATCAAGCTCTACGCGCACCATTGGCACCTCGCTGTAGCGGTGCGGCCCTTTGTAAACACCAAGCCCCGTCACCTTCAATTCGGGCGACAGCCCGCTCAGCGTCGGCTGTTGCGCATCGCGGTGCGAGAAATCCAGTTTGGAGAAATGAACGTAAGCCATGTGCGCACTCCTGAAATCGCGGTTTCAGCGCACTAACCGCCGGACGTGTTTTACGTTCCTTGGCGGCATGCAAATAATATCCGTGCGAATACGGCGATATTTTCGATAAGAACAATATTTTCCGGCTTTTTGGGGAACACCACGCGCAGGGTTGCGTTCATCCACAGTAGTCCTTCGCCAGAGCCGGAGGATATCCCCACCATCAAGGAGAACCAGCCATGACCACCAAAACCCTTGAAACCCTGTTCCACGACACCCTGAAGGATGTCTATTTCGCGGAAAATAAAATTCTCAAGGCGCTGCCGAAAATGGCAAAAGCCGCACATTCCCCCGAGCTCAAGGCCGGGTTTGAAAAGCACCTCGAAGAAACCCAAGGCCAGATCAAGCGTCTTGAGCAGGTCTTTGAAATCATCGGCCACAAACCGCAGGGCAAAACCTGCCGCGCGATCGAAGGCATCATTGCCGAGGGCGAGGAGATCATGAGCGACTATGCCGACACTCCCGCACTTGACGCCGGCCTGCTGGCAGCGGCGCAAGCGGTCGAGCATTACGAAATCTCGCGCTATGGCACGCTCAAGCGCTGGGCGCAGGTGCTTGACCTGCCGCAGGCGGTGAAGCTGCTCGACGAAACCCTGCGTCAGGAATCAAAAACCGATGAATCCCTGACCAAGATGGCCGACAAGAGCATCAACGCCGAAGCGATGAAGCACGCGGCCTAATACCGAGCGCCCCGCGCGCAGAAAAACGGGCTGTTTCCCACAAGGGAGGCAGCCCGTTTTTCTTTTTATTACAGTATTTTATGCGCATTAACAGGATCTTCAATCTCATCATTTATGCTGAAAGACAGCCGTCCGGCCCTCATGGAGCATGCCTGCATGCAACGATCCGTCTGCCTTTTTCTGCTTCTGACGCTGGCGTTATTGATGCCGGCGCGCGGTGCCGTGGCCGCACAGACAGAACAATCCGAGCAGACAGGCTCTTTGATCGTCCTCGACCTTGACGATGACGGTTTTGATTTACTGCCGCCGGACAGGGGCATTTACTGGGATATCGACAACGACGGCTTTGCCGAGGCTACAAGCTGGGTGCGTACTGGCGATGCGCTGCTGGCTGTCGATAACAACGCCGACAACATCGTCAGCCCCGATGAAACAATTGAGTCTTTTATCCGGCTGGCTGATTTTGACACCAATAACGATGGCGTGATCGACCACGCAGATGCGGTCTGGCGCAAACTCGTGCTCTGGCGCGATTTAAACAGCAACGGCGAATGTGAAACGGGAGAAGTCGCTCCCCCCGTTGCAGAGAACATCACCGTGATCAGCCTTGATGCCGGCACGTCCGACGAAGACCTCGGCTATGGCCGCAGCCTTGCGCGCACCCATTATCTTAGCGAGGATAGGAAAGGCCATCTGCGCAAGCGCGATATAGCCGTCATCAGGCCCGACTATAACGACGCGAACACACGTGCCGTCGACAGCACCCCGATCGACACGCGTGTGCTTTTTCTGCCGGACATGCGCGGCTACGGCAACATCCCGGGCTTGCGCATCGCCATGTCGCGTGACAACCGCGGCGACGGGAATTTGCTGCAACAGGTCAGGGACCTGAGCGCCTTGCCGTTACAGGCATTGATTGAGACACCCGAAGATTATGCCGCACGCGTTGACAATATCCTCTACCGCTGGGCCGGCGTACAGGATATACGCCCCGATGCGCGCGGACCCAACATTGATGCGCGCAAGCTGCAGGCCCTTGAAAAGCTGACCGCCAGCAAATGGCGGCAGACGGGTGCCGGCAACCGGCCAGACCCGCTCTTCTGGGCTGCGCTGCTGGTCAACCAGAGTTACAGCTTTTACTTCAACCACGCTTATGCCGCACTGGCTGTGCAATCGCAGGCTAAAGCCCTGTTCAAGACCCCGCCAGTCTATAACAGCCTGCATGATACCTATAATGGCATGTCCGCTCTCGACCTTCAGCGCATGGAAGATCTTGCAACGCGTATCAGCACCATGCCCAAGGACGACGACAAAAAAGAGGCGTGGAGATCACTGGTCCGCGTCATCGACGGCAGCGCGGGGCTCAAGGCGTTACAAGCTCAGGATATCATGGCGCTTGACGCCATGATCGCCCGCACACTCCCCGGGCTGACGCTTGAGCGCGTCAAGTTTGATATCGAAAACGTCGACATTGTCCGCGCGCCCGGTCAGGATTATGCACGCAGGGTTTTGCATCTGAGCGCCGGTGACGGCAGCCTTGTCGACATTGCCCGTCTTGCACGCGCCAAAACGCCCGCCAAGCAGATCGTCTACAGCGATATCGCAACGGATATTCTGCGCGATTGCTGCAAGACGAAGCAGGATGTTCTGTCATACCTTCACACGCTGGGATTTCGCGTACAGGAGGCCCCCGCATCCGCCGCCACGCATAAGGCTTACGGCACCCAAACGCCTTATACATCGGCTATTCAGGCGAGCCTTGCAGACAAGCGCTCCCTGCTGGATAAAATCCGGCGCAAACCTTTCGACGCAATCATGCTGGTCATCCTGATGGATGGCGATCATGTGCAATGGGCCTACGCGCAGCTACAAAGATGGTGAGCACACAAGACCAGCAGGGAACCACATCATGACCGCACCGGCATTTCTGAAAAAACTCTGCCCGCGTGAAATCGCGCGGTCGCTGGCGCCGCCTTATGCGCGCTTTCCCGTGCCCGCAACGATCGCGACCCTGCTGACCATCCAGATGCTGGCCGCCGCCCACGGCATAGACCTCATCCCCGCAGGCCTGCGCGCCAGCGACATCGTTTCTTCACTGGTAAAAGTCTTTTTTTATACCCTCGGCATCAGCATGCTCGCCGAAAGCGCGCCGCTTGGCCGCACCACCCGCGACGCCTTGCTCATCGGCGGGGCGTCCCTGCTGGCCGTGCCGACCCTGCTGGGGCAAGGCCATGCCGTTGGCGATACCATGCTGTTTTTGGCGCTTGCTCTGTTCCTCGCCTGCGCGCCTTATATCGGGCGCCGCGTCAGCGAAGATTCCGTCTGGCAATTTTTTTACCGCAGCGTCACCGCTGCCATCCTGTGCGCCATCGCCGCGGCGATACTCGGCATCGGCCTTTGTGCCATTCTTGCCAGCATCCAGTATCTGTTCAAGATCGGCTTTCGCAGCGCCTATGTCGATGTATGGGTGATCAGTTGGGCCTTCTTCTTCCCTGTCTATTTCCTGACGCAATTGCCGCCGCGATACGACTTTGACGCCACCGAATGCACCGCGCCGCCTGCAGCAAGCTTCATCACCAGATATCTGCTGGTGCCGTTTTGCCTGATCTATACGGCGATCCTCTACCTGTACGGCGCCAAGATCCTGCTGCAATGGGAACTGCCGCGCGGCACGCTGGCCTATATGATTTGCGGGTTCGGCGTGGCGGGTATCGTCACCCACATGGCCGTCCATCCCATGAGAAACGCCGCAGGCACGCTGCCGCACCTGTTTTACCGCTATTTCTATGCAACGCTGATCGTGCCCGTAGGCCTACTGGCCATTGGCGTCTATACACGCATTGCGCAATACGGCCTGACGGAGGAACGCTTCGCCCTGCTTATCGCGCTTGTCTGGCTGGCCGCACTGTCGCTGTTGAATATTGCCTGCCGGGCACGCATGCACCTCAAATACGTACCGATGACGCTTGGGGCTTTGCTGCTTGTCTTTTCTTTCGGCCCGTGGAGCGCGACATCCCTCTCGGTCGCAAGCCAGACCGCGCGGCTGGAAAGGCTCCTTCACCATACGGGCATCATCAAAGCTGACGGCACCATCGGCCAGATTGATGCTGGCACCTCTATCGCCGACAAGAAAAGCATTGCCTCGGCCGTCGAATTCCTGCATTCGCGAAGTGCGCTTGCGCGCATCGTGCCGTGGACAGCCCCGCTGCATGTGACGCCCGATGAAAAAGACACTGCATTCAAATGCCGGCGCTACAATTGCACGCTCTTTTCAAATACAAGTTATGCCCGCCGTGCCCTTGAGGCATGGGGCATCGACTATCAGGAGAGATACAGACCGCAGATGGACAGCGTAAAACCTCCGCCAGAGCAAATTCGCATTCACACTGACGAATGGCAGGTTTTCGAGGTGCAGCCGTATGATTATATGGTCGATATCAACTTTGTGGCAGCCAGCAAAGACTGGACGAAAACCTTACCGCTCAAAACCTCCGCAGGCGAAACATCCATCGCCTTTCTTGTGACCCCGCAAGGCGAGGTAACGCTGGTTCTGCCGGACGACAGAAAACTCACTTTCACCCTGCACCAGCTGGCAGCGGATATTTCCGCCGCCAAAGCGGCAGGCCGTCCCTACGACACGCTTGAGATGCTCACGCTGCGCAAAAAGCAGGACGGCATCGACGCCATGCTGCGCTTTTCATCCTTGAACATCAAAGACGACAATGGCCAGCTGTCTGTCCCCGTGGGCAAGGCAACCGTCTGGTTCAGCCTGCGCTAGGCATCGCGGCGTTTGCGGCAAGGCCACCGCCAAAACCCGCCAACGCGCCCAAGACAGCGATAACATGGTGACAGGCCGCGCCGCCGCCCTTGTCCGCGCGGGGCGGAAGGGTTATAAAAAATCCCCTTTACACCCCACTTATTCTCAAATAGAGTATAAGTCACACCACCGGACGATTCTCGCGGACATAAGGTTTATGAAGGCACTGGTCAAACAACAGCACGGCGTTAGCATCGCAACGCTCCCTACCCCCCAGGCCCTGCCCGGTACGGTGGTGATCGCCGTGGCACTGTCGGGCATATGCCGCACCGACCTCTATGTCGCGCAGGGCATCATCAAAACCCGCACGCCGCTGGTGCTGGGCCATGAATTTTCCGGCACCATCGCGAGCGTCGGCGCCGGCGTCAGCACCCTGCACGCGGGCCAGCGCGTTGGCGTCATGCCGCTGTTCGCCGCCGCCAACACGCCGCTCAGCGGTGCCATCGACTATGCGCGCACCAGCATGCTGGGCCTGCACGACGACGGATCGTTTGCCGAATACGTGCGCGTGCCTGCCCATGCCGTCTATGCCATCCCCGATACGATGACGTGGAAACAAGGTGCCTACCTGGAACCCGTGGCGGCATCGCTGGCTGTGGCCAACGCGCAGATCAGCACCACCGGCAAGGGCCTCATCTATGGCGACAACCGCATCTCGCGCCTGACCGAGCGTTGCCTGCGCGCGCGCGGGTTCAGCGATGTCACGGTATGCGACAGCCAAAGCACGCTGCCCGACAACACTTACGATTTCATTGTCGAAACGCTGGCCAATACCGAAACGATGGCGCGCATCGTCACGGCACTCAAACCCGGCGGCCGCCTGATCCTCAAGAGCCGCCAGCACGCGCCCGTGGCCTTCAACATCAACCAACTGGTCATGAAGGGCATCACCATCGAAGCCGTCAGCTACGCGCCGTTTCAGGAGGGCATTGACCTGATCGCCTCGGGCGCGCTGGCTGTTGACGACCTGTTCGGCGAGGTTTACGCGCTCGACAACTACGCGGCCGCTTTCGATGCCGACATGAAGGGCGAGAGCAAGAAAATCTTCCTCTGCGCAAACAGCGATGTGCGGGATCTTTAGCGTCAGTCACCCGCGCCAGCCCGCCAGCCGCGAGACCGTCGCCCGCGCGCTTGCCGCGATCAGCCACCGCGGCCCCGATGGCGAAGGCATCTGGCTGTCAGCCGATCAGCGCACGGCATTGGGCCACCGCCGTCTGAGCATCATCGACCTTGCGGGCGGCGCACAGCCCCTGCATAACGCCAGCAACGACATCCACATCGTCGTCAACGGCGAAATCTACGATCATCGCCGCCTGCGCGCCGATCTGACCGCGCGCGGGCATGCTTTTGCCACGCACAGCGACAGCGAGATCGCCCTGCATCTTTATGCCGAATACGGGCTTGATTTCGTCCATCACCTGCGCGGCGAATTCGCGCTGATCATCTATGATGCACGCACGAATACGCTCATCGCCGCGCGCGACCGCTTTGGCATCAAGCCACTGTGCTACGCGCAAGACAGCGACGGCACGCTTTACATGGCATCTGAGGCCAAGGCCATTTTCGCCGCAGGGTTTGCCCCCGCATGGGACCACGAAGCGTTCTATCATGCCTGCACCCTGCAATATACGCCCGCCGACCGCACGGTATTTGCGGGCATCCGCCAGCTGGCACCCGGGCATCTGCTGATTGCGCGCAATGGCGATGTGTCGGTGCGCAGCTATTGGGATATAGACTTTGCGCCGCACAAGGACGACAGCCGCAGCGATGCGGACTGGATCAGCGCGTTTGGCGCCGCACTGCATGAATCCGTCAGCCTGCGTCTTGATGCCGATGTGCCGGTCTGCACGCATTTAAGCGGCGGCATCGATTCATCGACCATCACCGCACTGGCCGCACAGGCCAATCGCGGCGTGAAAGACTGCTTTACCGTGCGTTTTGACGGCGACGCCGCCTATGACGAAACCGCCATCGCGCACGACATGGCGCAGAAGACCGGCATCACCCTCAACAGCGTCAGCATCGATGGCGACACGATCGCCGACCATCTCTCCGATGCTGTATGGTTTAGCGAAGGGATTGCGATCAACAGCCATCTTATTGGCAAATACATGCTCAACCGCGCTATCCGCGTTGCCGGATACAAGGTCGCGCTCAGCGGCGAGGGCGCGGATGAACTGCTGGCCGGATACCCTCACCTGCGCGAGGATATACTCGACACCGCAGCGCATGCGGCATCGGCGCGCCAGGATCTTTATGCAGGCAATGCCAAGCTTGCGGGCGTCTTTCTGGCCGACGGCGATATGCTCGACACCACCGGCATGACGGCGCAGCTTGGCTATACCCCTGCATTTTTGCGCGCCAAGGCCTCGCTCGGCCAGCGTCTGCATGGCGTGTTGCATGACGATTACCGCCACGCCATGCGCGCGCATGACCCGTTTGCCGATATGGCGGCGCGTTATAAAGACGCGCTGGCAGGATTGCCGCGCGTGGATGCCGCAAGCCACCTGTGGACGAAATCGGCACTGGCCAACTACATCCTGCGCACGCTCGGCGACGGGTGCGAGATGCCGCACGCCGTCGAGGGCCGCGTGCCATTTTTGGACCACCACCTGTGGGAGATGGCGCGCACCCTGCCCGCGCATTTGAAAATCCGCGGCATGACGGAAAAATTCATTCTGCGAGAGGCCGCCAAGCCGCTGTTGACGCCAGAGCTTTACCGCCGCCAGAAGCACCCCTTCATCGCCCCGCCAAGCGCGCGCATGATGACCCCGCGCCTGCGCCAGATGGTGCGCGACACTCTCGCCAGTGCCGGTTTTGCCAACATGGCATTCTTTGACCAAAAGCGTGTCGGCGCATGGCTTGACACGCTGGAAAAACTGCCCGCGCAACAGCAGGTCAGCAACGAACCTGTGCTGATGACCCTGCTGACGGCAGCACTGCTGCATGACCGCTACAGGATGGCGGCATGACGGCACCCTTGTTCATCGACCTGTTCGACGCCGTCGCGCAGGCCCGCGGCAGTCATCCGGCAGTCGTTACCGACGGCACGCACAGCGTCAGCTATGCGGATTTGCGCGCACAGGCGCTTAACATCGCAGCGCACCTGCCCGCAGGCGATGATGGCCGCCTGATTGCGATCAGCATCGACAAATCAGCCGATTATCTTGCCGCTGTGCTGGCCTGCTGGTATGCGCGTGCAAGCTTTTTGCCGCTTGACCCCGCCCTGCCGCCAGAACGGCGCGCCTTGATCCTTGCCGAGGCAAAGCCCCTTTGCATTCTGGCCGCACAACCCCTTGAGGCATCCGTCGCCGTTATCGACATAACTGCGCTCCCGCTGCGCGATTTCACACCGCGCGCACCCTCGCCAGCCGATGCAGCGGCCTATGTGATCTATACGTCAGGATCGACAGGCGCGCCCAAAGGTGTCATCGTCAGCCACCGCGGGCTGGTAGCGGTGTTGCAGCAACAGATCGCGCTGTTCGACCTTGATGCCAACAGCCGCAGCCTGTTTTACCTGTCGACCGCGTTTGATGCCTCGATTTCCGATTTTGGCACCGCCTTGCTTGCGGGCGCGACGCTTTACATCGAAAGCGCAGGCAAGCTTGATACCGCCGCCCATCTGGCGCGCATCCTGGCCGCGCGCGCCATTACCTATGCCGATTTGCCGCCCGCGCTGTTGCGCTTGCTCGATCCCGCGCAGATGCCTGCCAGCCTGCGCAGCATCTGCATCGGCGGCGAGGTTTGCCCGCCCGCCGTCGTGCGCCGCTGGGCGCAGGACAGGCGCATCGTCTGCGTCTATGGCCCGACCGAAGCAACCATCTGCACCAGTGCCAGCATCTGCGACCCTCTCACCTGGCAGGCACCGCTGATCGGCGCGCCGCTTGACGGCGTCAGCTATGCAATTCTCGATCCCGCGCGCACGCCGTGCGACGACGGCGAGTTGTATATCGCCGGCCCCCATCTGGCCAACGGTTATCTGGCGCAAGACAGCCTGACCGCACAAAAATTCGTGATGATCGATGGCCAGCGGTGGTATCGCACCGGCGATCATGTGCGCCGCACCGGCGACGGCATCGAATTTATCGGCCGCATCGACCGCCAGTTCAAATGGCGCGGCCAGCTGGTAGAACCAGAGGAAATCGAACAAGCCCTCTGCCGTCTTGACGGTATCAGCCGTGCCGCCCTGTTGCGCGACACCACAAACGGGCATGAGCGCCTTGTCGCCCATATCGAAAGCACGCACGAACAGGATATGGCGCAGATACAGGCCCGCCTTGCCAAAACCCTGCCCGCATGGATGATCCCCACGCATATCGTCACCCATACCCAGTTGCCATTGACCGCAACCGGCAAGATCAACCGCAGCGCCTTGGCCGCGCGCGCCAGCCATGCGGCACCTTCACGCGGCACGCCGTTCACCCCCGCAACAGCAACTGAACAACGCCTGCTGGCCTGCTGGCAGCGCGTTTTGCGGCAAGAGCGCATTCCTGCCGATACGCCGTTTTCCGCCCTTGGCGGAGATTCCTTTGCCGTCTTGCAACTGTTGCTGGAGGCTGAAAAAGCCGACCTGCGCCTCACGCCCGATTTCGTCGCCCGCCACACGACACTGGGCGCGCAGGCACGCCACCTGCACAGCGACGACACGCACAGCCCCATGCAGGACGCCGCACTTTTGCGCGCGCATGTGCTGTCGCAGTTCCCCATTCCTGCCGCCGCACGCGACGGGGTGCAAAGCGGCGATATGTTGCTGACGGGCGCGACAGGCTTTCTTGGACGCCAGATTTTGCTTCGGCTGCTTGAACATACAGACGCGACCATCCACGTGATTTTGCGCGCCGCCAGCACCGAGCAAGGCTGGCAGCGGCTGGGCCTTGACGCGCGCTTCAAGCCGCGCCTGCGCATTCTCTGCGGCGACATGACACAGGAACATTTCGGCCTTGATGCGCAGGACTGGGCCCAACTGGCCAGCCGGATCACCACCATCATCCATTGCGCCGCCGTAGTGAACATGGCCCTGCCTTACGCAGCACTTGAAGACGCCAATGTGCGCGCCGTGCATACGCTGATCTGTCTTGCCGCGACGGGCTGCGCCAAGCATATCCATCATGCTTCGACCCTGTCGGTTTTCGTCGCAACCGACCGCAACAGCGGCACCGCGCGCGAAAGCGATACACTGGATGCCACCCGGCAGATCTACGGCGGCTATGCACAAAGCAAATGGGCGGCGGAAATTCTGCTGCAGGCTGCGCGCACGCAAGGCCATACAGTGACGCTGCACCGGCTGGGGCTGATTACGGGTGACAGCGCGACGGGCGAATATTCCTGCCACGATTTCCTGCGCACCTTCATGCAGGGCGTCATCAGCCTTGGCCATATCCCTGCCGGAAACAACGACAGCCTGCTGGTCGACGCCACACCCGTCGATTACGCTGCCGACATGATGGTTGCCGCTGTTTCAGCATACCAGCACGGCTGCCTGCACATCGCCAATACGCGTGGGTTTTCATGGCCGCAGATCATGCAGGGCCTGCACCGCAATGGCCACGCGTTGACAGCTCTTGAGCCACAAGCATGGGATGACTGGCTGGCAGCGCGCAGAGCCGCACAGCCGCTAAACATTGACGAAAGCGCCGCCGTCATGGCGATGTGCCGCGCGCTTGGCACACAGGCGTTTGAACGCCACCGCACGATGGATCTGTTTCAGGGCACGGATATCGTTTTTGACAGCGCACATCTCAGGGCTGTACACGGCTGGCGCGCGCCGCCACTGGCCGATGATGCCTTGCTCGATCTTTACATCCGCACTTTTACGTTGCGGCCGATGCCCGCAAAGAACGCGGCCATTGCCTGATCGACCGCCGCCACGGCATTGTGCAGGCGCGCATCACCCTGCCCGCCGATGACCGCATAGGGCCTGCCATATGATTTGAGCGTATCTTCGCAATCGGCAAAGAATTCCGCGCCGCGCCCCTCGAAATAGCGCACCATATCGGGTACCCACGGCAAATCAGGCGCCAGCAACAGATAGAAATCGCAAGGATAGGCGCGGGCCAGAGCCTCGACCGCCATATCGCGCGCGCCGTAAAGCCAGCGCGCCCAGACGGTGGTCGACAGCGCGTCGGTATCACTGAACACCACGCGGTCGGCATCGGCCAATGCAGCGTCGATCAGGCGTTGCTGACCTTGCGCGATCGCCAGCATGTCGCCGGCGGTAATGCTGCCCTGTGACTCGATCACGTCGCGCGCGAATTCATGCACGCCTTTTGTAGTGTAATGCGCCGCCAGTTGTTGCGTCAGCGTGCTTTTTCCCGTCGATTCCGGACCAAAGACACAGACCTTGAAGGTATAATCGCGCCGTGCCGCAGCCGAGAGCAAATGCCAGTGAGCCGCAAGGTCATTGCGGATCATCGTCGCGCTGACGGGAACGGCGGCGCGCGCGATGTCAAAAGGCATAAAGACAGCACCAAGCTCCTGCGCCAGACGCGCCCCGTAAGTTTCAGACGCAAACACGACATCAGGCTTTTCGCCCAGCACTTGCAGCAGGCTGTCGCGCCAGATATCCCAGAAACGGGGGTGTTCGCCGGGATCCTGCGGGTTTGGTTGCGGCAGATGCAGGACGGTGGCATCAGGCACGGTTTGCACGATCCAGCGGCAACGCGTTTGGGCATCAACCCATGCATCGGGGATATTGTCGACAACAACGTAAAGATGCGTGCAGTTTTCACGCGCAAAGCGCAGCAGGGCTTCATGCCCGCGGTGCAGCGGCATGAACTTGCCCAGAACAAACCCGATGCGGGGCGTATTTTTGACCGTCACGTGGCGTATTCCCGTCATGGCAAAGACTGCCCCAATCATATATGCTTGCAGGGCGACAATCCACCCCTCTCCCTTGCGAGTTGACGATGTTCGGCACCGCCACATTTGACCGTATGCCCGAAAGCTTCCTGACCGATCCCGCGGTCTGGGACGATTTTGTCGGGCAGGTCTGGCAGGCCGTGCTGTCGCCGCTTGGCCTGCGCGCCGATGGCACGCTGATCGAAATCGCGCCCGGGTCTGCGCCAAAGATCGGCCATGCCCTTGCGCGCGCGGGCTTTCACGGCACCCTGCATGTGGTCGAGGCCTCTGCTCCCGCACTTGAGGTCCTCGCCGCGCATTACCGCCGCCTGTTGCCCCGCGCCACCCTGCACCTGCACGCATCCCGCCTGTCCGCATGCATGGACATGCTGCCGCAAGGCGCGGACGCAGTGCTGGGCAACCATATCATCGACGATATGCTGCTGGGCGCCAGCACGCAGGCGCAGAATACTTTTGACTGGGCCACACAGTACAGCGACGCCGTCACCCCCCAAACGCATGCCGCCTTTGTACAGCTGCAACGCCATCAGGAAGACACCACAGCGCAGGTCAGCACAGAACTGGCACAAGCCTTCGCGCATCTGGCCCCGCGCCATGTCGTGTTGAGCCAATACCCAAGCTCGACCCTGCAGGCCGCAGGGCTGGATGCGCTCAACGCCTGCGCCATCAACGTTCTGAACCGCCTGCAGGAACACCTGCGCAGTGCCTATGCCGTGGGTGATTGCAGCACCGCGCTCAACACCCTGCCCCATTACCACAATGCCCATATCGGGCACAACGTCCTCAACCCCCGCTACTGGCTGTCATGCACGAAAAAGAACTGATTGCACGCTACATGGGCGCAATACCGGGCGCACTTGCGCGCCTTGGCAAAGCGATCTTCGTTGAAATGCCGCTTTATAAAAGCAAGCGGCGCTGCCGCCCCGTCTATATCAACCGCGCCGCCTACCGGGCAATTTTTGCACCCGCCCACGATCCGTCGTGGGATGAAATGTCGGCCACGCTGGCCACGCTGTTCAGCACGACGATCGAACCCGAACATGGCACCGGCGAGGTCGTCGCCACTGCCTATGCCGACCGGCAGAGCGACCCCCTTGACCTGTCGCTGGCGGGCAACGGCGGTTCGGGCCGCGCTTATTACGCGGGGGCGGTATTCAATATCAAGGGTGAGCGCACGCCGCTGGCCACTGCCGCGAAAAAGCAGTTTTCCGACGGCTTTCTTGAAATGGAGCGCGCCATCTGGGAAACGCTGGTCGCCAACGGCCTGCAGGGCGCGATCAGCACCGGCCTCAATGACGTGCTGGCCGTCATCGATATGGATGATACCTGCACCGTCAGCTGGCGCGACAAGCCGGTGAAGCGCGCCAAGGTGATCCGCCTTGACGACGGCTGTCTTGACCGCGTCACCCATCTGTTCCACACCCCGCGCGCATCGCCCGCGGCCGCGCTGCACGATACCGCGCGCGCCTATGGCGTGCTGGAGGCTGACAAGTTCTGCCAGCGCATCGTGCATGGCACCTGGTCGCCCGGCAATATCTCGCTTACGGGCCATCTGATCGACTTTGACACCGTCTGCGCCGTCAAGGGACGCGGGCCGGTCTATAGCTCTACCCGCTGGTATCACCAAAACCGCTTTGGCTTTGAACATGGCGGGCAGGCCACGATCCTTGGCGCGCTGGCCGATCACGCGCACATAAACAAGGACAACGTCAGCGCGCAGGACCTGTGCGACAGCATGCTGCGCAGCCTATACGATCAGACCGCGCTGAATTTCATTGCCCTGATGGGCTTTGACGATGCCGCAACACTTTATGAACGCCACCGCGACAGTGTCGGCGAACTCTGCGGCCTGTGGCAGGAAATCGCGCGCAAAACCTATGCCTGCACCGCCGCCCTGTTGCTCAAGGACACGCGCGCCAATCACGTGCATGTGTTTGACACGGCCTTGTTCATGGCGGCCTATCCGCTGGCGCTACGCTGCGAAAACTTTAACCCCGCGGATATGGTGGCGCTGATGGGCGACGATCCGCTGGCCGATGAGCTGCTCGGCGCAGGCGCGCATGAGGAACTGGGTGAAATCGAACAACAGCATCAGGATGCCGTCGACGCTGTCATCGGCGGGCATATGGTCGGCGACGCACAGACGCGCGACATGCTTGACCTTGCCGCGCTGGGCTTCGTCAAAAAGTATGACCGCCTGTTTCGCGCACTTTTGGCCGACAGCGCGCAGGACCTGACGCAGGTCGAGGCCCAGGCGCTGGCGCGCAACGACGACCGCCGCACGTTGTTCCCCGCCCTGACCGCAAGCTTTCGTCTGGGTGAAAACAAACAGGGGCGCAGTGCTGCGCATATCGACAGTATCATCGCCTCGCTTGTCGAATCATGTCAGCGCGGCGCCACCCCCGCCATGCGCCACAGCGTCTATGACGAGGGGGCTTTTGCGATCATCCTTGACGGCAAGGGCGGACACCGCCTGCGTTTCACCGCCCATGCAGGGCAGGCGCAACCATATGAAATTACATGGGAAAATGAGACTTTTGCCCTTGATGAAAACGGGTTATCCTCGCCCCGGCCCAATGATTTGCTCTGGCCGCTTTTAACGCGCGAAGCATCTTTACAGATACCGGAAATCTCTCTATATTCTCAAATTGAGCATATCAAGAAAAACGCGCTGGCCACCCCGCTGTAAACGCGCCGGCAACAAAAACAGGCACCAAGGACGCACATACCATGACGAACAACACCACCGTACTGGCCCAGCGCATCGAAAAAGCCATCGACACCGAAATCACCCGCCGCATGGGCACGATCAGCAATCCCGTGCTGCGCAGCTCGATCCAGGAACTGTTGCGCGACAGCGTGAGCGAGAAAATCCTCCTCGCCGTCAGCGCCAACCCGCCCAAGGCCATCGACATCGCCACCGCCGTGCAGCACAGCATGGACGAGCTGGCGCAAAGCGTAAAATCGCTCAAAGGCAACGCGCTCAAGGGCAGCTTCAAAAGTGCCGGTTCGGGCAACGACAACGGCGGCAAGACCTCGGGCAGCGGCGCGAAATCAAGCCCCCGCACGACGCGCGCCACACGCACCTATAGCTCGGGCGGCAAAGGCGGCTACGGCGGCAAATAACCCGCCACATCACACATAAAAAGCCGGCATCTTGGAATGCCGGCTTTTTTGTTGCTATGATACGCCCATGAAACTCACCTTCCTTGGCGCAGCCGGAACCGTCACCGGATCGAAATACCTGATTGAAGACGGCGGCAAGCGCTATCTGGTCGACTGCGGCCTGTTTCAGGGCCGCAAGGAGCTGCGCGACCTCAACTGGGACGACTTTCCCGTCGACCCCGCCAGCATTCACGCTGTTGTGCTGACCCACGCGCATATCGACCACAGCGGCTATCTGCCCTTGCTGGTGAAAAAAGGGTTTCGCGGCGACGTCTATTGCTCCGCCGCCACGCTCGACCTGTGCAAGATTTTACTGCCCGACAGCGGACGCCTGCAGGAAGAAGACGCGGCCAGCGCCAACCGCCACGGATATTCCCAGCACGCGATCGCCCTGCCGCTCTATACCGAAGACGACGCCTACGCCGCACTGGCGCAACTGCGCGCCGTGCCGTTTGGCCAGCCGCAGGTGCTGGACGACGAAATCAGCTTCACCCTGCACCGCGCGGGGCATATTCTTGGCGCGGCGTCTATCACCCTGCGCCTTGGCGACGGCACGACCGTGGTCTTTTCCGGCGACATCGGGCGCGACAACGATCCGGTCATCAAGCCGCCCGCGCATTTGCAGGATGCCGACTACCTGCTGGTTGAATCGACCTATGGCGACCGCAGTCATCCGCAACAAGACCCGATGGAGGCCATTGGCGCCGTTATCCACCGCACGATTACACGCGGGGGGAGCGTGCTGATCCCCGCCTTTGCGGTCGGACGCGCGCAATTGATGATGTACTACATCCATAAGCTCAAGGAGGCGGGCAAAATCCCCGCCCACCTGCCGGTGTTTCTTGACAGCCCGATGGCCATCAATGCATCCGAACTGCTGCAAAAACACCTTGCCGACCACCGTCTGGCGCCCGACCTGTGCCGCGCCGTCTGCGATGTCGCGACCTATGTCGGCACCCCCGATGACTCCAAGGCGCTTGACCAGAACACAGCGATGCCCAAGGTGATTATTTCCGCCAGCGGCATGCTGACGGGCGGGCGCATCCTGCATCACCTCAAATACTATCTTGGCGATGCGCGCCATACCGTTTTGCTGGCGGGTTTTCAGGCCGATGGCACGCGCGGCCACGCGCTTGCCCGTGGCGACAAGGAGATCAAGATCCACGGCGCCATGTGGGAGGTCAAGGCAGAGATCGCAGCGCTTGACACCATGTCAGCACACGCCGACCGCGAAGGCCTGCTGCGCTGGCTGTCGCATTTCCGCACGCCGCCGCGCCAGACCTTCATCATCCACGGCGAAAAGGCCGCCGCCGATGCGTTTTGCGACACACTCGCCAGCACGCTTGGCTGGAACGCCAGCGTGCCCGCCTACCTTGACAGCGTGGACATCTAGGCAACAAAAAAACGCCGGCGGGGCTGTTCAGCCCGCACCGGCGCCTGTCAGCAAGAGCGTGTTCGGCCCTTATTGATGCTGGCTGGCAACGAAGTCGTCGTATTCTTCCTTGCTGACGCTGCCGTTTTTGTCGACATCGGCGGTGGCAAAGCTTTCGCCGTGGCCGCTGGCCGCGAATTCGCTGTTATCGAGAACGCTGTCCGCGTTGGCATCCAGCGCGGTGAAATCAATCACGGCACCGGTGTGGGCGGAACCCTGCATTGCGGTATCGCCTGCAAAAGCAGGAGCAGCCGCCATCAAGACAGCAGCCAGCGCCGCACCGTGCAAAAGAGTGGTTTTCATAGTGATAATCCTTTCGAGTTCGGTTTACATGCGTGCAAGCCGCCCAACTCGACATGCACTGCCCTAACGTTGCGGCCAGAATACAGTTCCCTTACGAAATGAAAAAATATCCCTATCCATAACGCTATCCCCACACAGGCGGTGCTTTCGCCTTTGGACACATGCGTATGGACGGCAGGGAGAGGGGGTGATAGCGTTGATTTCAGCGCATTTGCCATCCTGCAATTTTTGATTGTTGCCCAAAGAAACATGCCGACCGCCATGCCCGCTTGCGCACATACAGATGCCGCACTTTCCCGCTGTCGCGATGAACTGGCAGCACTGCTGGGAGAGCGCCTGATCGACAGCGCACCGGCACGCGCGCATTACGCCCAATCCGAAGCCTATCATGCCAGCCGCGCCCCCGATCTGGTCGCCAAGCCCGCCAGCATCGAAGATGTGCAGGCCATCGTGCGCATCGCCTCATCCCACGGCATGCCGGTCATTGGCTATGGCGCGGGTACGTCGCTTGAAGGCAACGCCGCACCCGTACAGGGCGGCGTCATTGTTGATTTCACGCTGATGAACACGGTGCGCGAGATTGCGGCGGCTGACATGCTCTGCGTGGTGCAACCCGGCGTGACGCGCGAACAGCTCAATGCCGACCTGCGCGACAGCGGGTTGTTCTTTCCCGTCGATCCCGGCGCCAATGCCACCATCGGCGGCATGATTTCCACCCGCGCCTCTGGCACCACCACGGTGCGCTATGGCTCCATGCGCGACAACGTACTGGCGCTCAAGGTCGTTCTGGCTGATGGCAGCCTCATCACCACAGGCACGCGCGCGCGCAAATCCGCCGCCGGATATGACCTCACCCATCTGTTTACAGGTGCCGAAGGCACGCTCGGCCTGATTGTCGAGGCGACCTTGCGCCTGCATGGCCGCCCCGAACATACCATCGCTGCCACCTGGCCCTTTGCGACGGCGCAGGGCGCCATCGACACCGTGATCGCCACGATCCAGTGCGGCGTGCCGATGACGCGCATGGAGTTCCTTGACCCCGCCGCGATTGCCGCCTGCAACCGCTTTAGCCATATGAACCTGCCGCAGGAACCAACGCTGTTTCTTGAATTCAGCGGCAGCATGGCAGAAACCGCGCACCAGATCGAACTGGTCAAGGCGATCGGCGGCGATCTTGGCGGCAAGGAGTTTACCCACGCCGATACCGCCGAGGCACGCAACCTGCTGTGGCGCGCGCGCCATCAGGCCCTGCCCGCCGCGCGCGCGTTGCGCGCCGATACGGTGGCGTGGATCACCGACATCTGCGTGCCGATCAGCCATCTGGCCGACGCGATCAAACAGGCGCAGGACGGCATTGCCGCGGCAGGGCTGACCGCCCCCATCCTCGGCCATGTGGGCGATGGCAACTTCCACGTCTTTTTCATCCTCGACCCCGACAATGCCGATGAATGGCGCCAGGCCAAAGAGATCAACGAGGCGATGATCGCCCACGCGCTGTCCGTGGGCGGCACCTGCACGGGCGAACATGGCATCGGCCTTGGCAAGCGCGCGGCGCTGTTGCGCGAACATGGCGGCGACGCCGTAAGCGCGATGCAGGCGGTCAAGCGCGCGCTTGACCCGCGCAACCTGATGAACCCCGGCAAGATTTTTTCCGACGACAAGGCACAAGAAACGTAATGTCAGAAACCGCCCGCCAGAAAGCGCAAGAATTCCTCGCCGTCGCCGACGATTTCAAGCTCGGCGACCTGCCGACAGAAATGCGCCACCCCAAAACGGATAACCTGTCGCATCTCGCACACCACGACCTGCCCGCGGCACTCACGCTTCTGCACGGCATCGACTGCGACGTGATCGAAAAAATGCTTGCCTACCAGCCGCGCCTTGCGCCGCTGCATGCCGCCATCCGCGATACGCTGGCCAGTGGCCACCGCGTGTTCTTTTACGGCTGCGGGGCCACGGGCCGGCTGTCGATGTCGGTCGAATACCTGTGGCGCTATGTCCACCGCAACGATCAGGACATGGCCGACCGCGTGCTGGGGTTCATGAGCGGGGGCGACCTTGCCCTTGTGCATTCGATCGAGAATTTCGAAGACCACCCCGAATTCGGCGCGCAACAGGTGCGCGACATCGGCTTTGGCCCGCATGATCTTTTGGTATCCACCACCGAGGGCGGGGAAACACCCTCCGTCATCGGCGCGACCGAAGAAGCCGCGCGCATTTCATCGCGCAAGCCGTTCTTTTTGTACTGCAACCCCGAAGACGTTTTGATCAAAACGGTCGAACGCTCGCGCCGCGTCATCACGTCCGATGCCATCCACAGCATCTGCCTTGACGTCGGCCCGATGTATCTGTCGGGCAGCACGCGCCTGCAGGCCTCGACCGTGCTGATGCTGGCGGCCGCCAGCGCCCTGCTGTCTGCAAGCGATACCCTGCCGGCACCGCAGACGGCTGATCTGCTCGCCTACATGCGCGGGCTTGACACCACATGGCTTGCCGCCTTTACGGCGGAGGAAGCGCGTTTGTACCAGCAGGGCGACTATCTGCTCTATGAAACCGTCGATCACGGCATCACCATCCTGACCGACACGACCGAGCGCGCACCGACGTTCTCCCTCCTTGGGTTTGAGAACCAGAACAACCCCCAGCGCAAGCCGTCGCTGTCTTACCTGCGCCTGCCGCTGGCACATGACAGCGCCAGCGCGTGGCGCGCTATTTTGCTGCGCGACCCTATCACCATCGAATGGGACATCCTGCGCGCCATCGCGGGACGCGCGCGCCTGCTTGGCTTTGACTTCAGCGCGCAGGCGCTGCAACAGCGCACAGCCCTTGTCGCGCCGCATGGCCTGCACCGCTTTGTCATCACACGCGAAGGCGACGACCTTGTCTTCACCCTTGGCGCGCTGACGCACCGCCTGAATGTGGCGGGGTTGCATCCGCTGCACGAGCATCTTGTGCTGAAAATGCTGCTCAACGCGCATTCAACGCTGGTGATGGGATTGCTCGGGCGTTTTGAAAGCAACGTGATGACATGGGTCAAGCCCAGCAACAACAAGCTGGTTGACCGCTCTATCCGCTATATCCAGCATCTGCTGGCGCAGGACGGCATCACCCAGTACAGCTATGCCGACATCTGCCACCAGTTGTTTATCGAGGCCGAGAACATGGCCGCGGATCAGGCCGTGGTGGTGCTGACACGCGACGCGCTGAAAAGGCGCGCGCTCAAACGGGCATAAGGCTCCAGCGGCGTTCGATATAAGCTTCGCGGCCCGTGCGGGTTTTTTCGTGCGCATAGCTGTCATGCAGGAACGCCGCGCGGTCGGGGTAGATGAACGGCATCTGGCTGACATAGCAGGCCAGACTGTCATAGAGTTTTTCCAGTTCCTCCGGCGTGGCTTCCTGCCCTTCGCAGATGCCGCGCATGGCATAGCTTTCGGGCGGTGTCAGGCGCGCGGGCGGCATGTCGCGCGGAAATTTGCCCGCACCGTGCAGGAAGTGATAATCGCCGTGGCTGGCCTCCATTTCCTGCGCCGTCACTGCCGACAGGCCAGCATCGCACGCCAGCATGTTCATGCGTGCCTGCAACATGCCCGGCCACAGGACATAGGGGCGGTCTTCGTAATAGGCGATATTGCCGCTGACCTGCTTGCTGGCCTCAAACGCCACCAGATGGTCGATATGCGTGCCAACCCCAAGGGGAAAGATCAGCTGATCCGGCTTTTCCTTGGCAATCACATGGTTGATGCGCGCGGCGACATGGGCAATATATTCGGGCGTGACAGCGTCGAAATCGCCGTAAAAAATCTCGCGTTCGGTTTTATAGCGCGCATCGCGGTCAGGCGCGTCCAGCTCGTCAAGGAACACGCAACGCCCGCCAAGCAACGCCACCGCCGCCTCGTCGTTGGCGTGACGTACCTCGCTGCCCGTACCTGCCGAAAAAATATTGATGACAACGGCCTCCCCGCCTTGCGCCTTGGCGCGCTGCATGGCGATGCCGCACGACAGCACAGCGTCATCAAGATGGGGCGATACGATACACAGACGCATGGGCAAGACCTCTAGGCGAAACGCGATAAAATCTATAGTATATGAACCACCGCAAAAGCAAAGAGAGAGTGACAGCCATGTCCGCCCCTGCACTGCCCCTGCCTGCGCCCGATGCCCCCTACGCCCTGTTGCGCGAAATGGCGCAGGCGCCCGCATTGATCGCGGGCTTTGACCCCGCAACCTTTCATGACTGGCACCAGACGGCGGCACATACAGGACAAATCTTTATTACCGGAGAAGGTTCCAGCCGCATTTTCCCTGCCAAGAACATGACACAGCTGGCCAGCCGCCATCAGGGTGCATGGTCGGTCACAACCCAGGGCGCGCGGCAGGCGATGGAAATGGACCTGCGCGGGCGCATGATCGTCGGCCTGTCCAACAGCGGCCGCACCCGCGAGCTGATCGCCTTTTGCAAGCAACAACACCACCCCGTTTACGGCATCACCGCCACACCCGGCAGCCCGCTTGCCGCGGTCACAGCACCGTGCGCGGTGCTGTCGTGCGGCAGCGAAGACGCCATCGCCGCCACCAAAAGCGTGATCGAACAGGCCTTGATCGTACAGGCCCTTCTGGGGGCCGAGGCGTTTGACGGCCAGCAGGAAGCCGCCGCACAGGCGCGCGCCATTCTGGCGCAGGATATTCCCTCCGGCATGGCACAGACGCTGGCGCAGGCGCAGACCGTCTATGTTGCAGGCCGCAACGACGGCGTGGCCGAGGAAATCGCACTTAAATCGTGCGAGATCACGCGCCTGAAAAGTTTTTACCTTGAAGGGACCTATGTGTTGCACGGCATCGAAGAAGTCATGCGTGCCGACGAGGTGGTCGTACTGATAGAACCCTACGAGC
>JAEXMB010000071.1 GCA_023444705.1 Pseudomonadota bacterium
TTTGCTGTATAGCTCGCGCGCGATCTCGCCCAGTCGCGGCGAATGCTCATGCGTGTCGTCGTGTTTTTTGAGCTTGTTCTCGAAAAAGTTCTTGTTGATGCAAAGGCCCGCATATTGCACGCCGCCCACCACGACAGCCGCCGCACCAATCACCCAGGGCTGGACCAGAACAACCGCCGTCGCCAGCAATCCCGCCGCCGCAAGGTAATGCAGACCAACGCCAAGATAGTGGCCGGGGGTATAAAGCGACATTTTCATGTTCTGGACTTTCATTGAGTTGAGACCGGCGCATGATACGCCATTATTAACTTTTTGTAAATATTTATGAAAACGAGTGCATTTTTAGCAACAAGATCAGCAACATGCCCAAAGGCCGCTTATGCCCGCTTGCGCAGGTCGAACAAAGCCCCCGCCGGCAGGCGCGTAACCTCTGCTTGCAAAGCGCGCGCATCGACGATAGTCACCGTGCCGCTGCCGACCACTTCGGCAGGACGGTTGCGGCGAATCACCAGTGCGGTGTCTTCATCAAGCCCGATGCCGATTTTATCGGGATGGCGCGCCACCGCATTGAACAGACGCGACAAACGGTTGCGCTCGCTGAAATGCGTATCGATCACTGTATCAGGGGCAAGACCAAGGCCATCCGGCGTCACGTGTCCGCCTGACAGCATCAGGTGAGAGGCCGCCGCCGCGCCCGCACTGGTACCCGCAACCACCAAGCCACCCGCCGCATAACGTTTGGACAAAATATCATGCGCGCGCGTGCCGCGCAGAATATCGCAGAGCCTGTTTTGATCACCGCCAGTCATGAAGATGACATCCGCCTGCGCGAACAATTGCGCGACTTCGCTGCTGTTGGCCATTGCTGCAGAGTCGATATGCACGATATCAACCTCGCGCACGTCAAGTTCGCGGTAGACCGCGGCGTAGCGTTCCCGCGCGCCTTTAGGGTCCGCCGTTGCGGAGGTCACAACACAAACGCGCGAGTTTTCGCCGCGCGCTTCGGCCAGCACGCGGCGGTGAACCAGCATATCGCCCTGCTTGTCTTCAGCACCGCCGATAACGATCAACGTCATGGGTATCGTTCCTCGTTTGCAAGAATGGCAATACCATAACATTTTTCAGTCCTGTTGAAAGCCGGATTATCTGCGGTGCGGCAATTTTATAGCTCTTTGCAAATACCGTTTTATCTGTAAAAATCAATTTCCCGTGTATTTACGAAAGAAAGTTTCAAACCTTGATGAAACCGATCCGTAAAAAAGCCGTGTCCACATCGTTGTCGTTCGACTTCAATACAGTCGCGCGCCAGGCATTGCGCGAACATCCGGAGATCAAAAAAGACATTTTGTTCGTCGACGCACTGAACGACAACTACCTCGCCTCGACAGCCACGCTGGCCAGCCTTGATGATGACGACGACGCGCAGGAAGAACTCGGCAAGACGGTCAAGCAGGCCAAGCGTCTGCGCACCTCCTTTGCGCAGGCCATCATGATCGACCGTCAAAAGACGATCAATGCGATCGTCTTTCACCCCGACCGCCATCCGCTGTTCGACCCGCAAGACCGCAACATCGACAACATCGGCACGATTGATCACGAGCTTGGCCATGTGCTGGTCCCCAGTGCGGAGCGCACCCACGGCGAAAACGTCGCCGATGCCTATGCCATCCTGCGCCACCTGCAGCGTTTTGACGGGCGCCAAACAGACATCGGCTATGCGGCATGGAAACGTGCGATGGTTTTTATCACCGGCGGCCATACCAGCCACCTCACCACCTTCACCATTGATAAAATCATTGCCGACAGCAAGAGCGCGGATTTCATCTCGCTCACGCCTGCGCAAACGGTTGCCATCGCGCGCGATTATGCCCGCAAGCATACACGCGGGCAGGAAAAGCTCTCCCAACTCGCCGCCGATTTTCACACGGCGCGCGGCATGCGCCTCACGCCCACGCTGTTTGAAGAGATCGCCCGCATCACGCTGGCCACCGATGCGAAGTCTGATACGTTTTATCTGGGCGCGCGCGCCCTGTTGCCTGTCCTTGCAAGCACGCAAGTCACACTCAACGGCAAGACCATCGCGTTGCGTGGACCAGAATGGGACATTGTACGCGTGCAGCTGGCAAAGAAGATGACAGAACTGCCCGCCAGACATCCGATCCGCCAGATCAAAATGTAAACCGCATAAAAAAAACCGCCCATCAGGCGGCTTTTTTATGATTACGGCTTGGGCGGCGTAGGACCGTAAGGATGCGGCAAAGCGCGTTCGCTTTCATCGCCCAGCAGACGCGCAACGTCTTCCTTGTCGAGAACATCGCCGAATTTCTTCACGATAAAGTCGACCAGCACGTTGTTGTCTTGCGCAACTTCGTCATAGCTGGGCTTGCGACTTTTAAAGAGGCTGGTCAGCGCCGGCTTGAAAAACAGGCTCAGGCGTTTCGTATCTACCTCGGCCCATGCAGCATGCATGGTTTCTCGACGTTCGCGCGGGAAATCAAGCCCCAGCTTGTAATCCATCAGCAACTCGCGCTCGGCGCGGACATAGCACTCTTCTTCTTTGTTTGTGGGCATGCCTGGCGTTTTCCAGCTGGCGGAATGTTCGCTATGCAGCTACGATACCGCGATTTCGAATTCGCGCGTTGTCAGGCAACGGCCGTATTTATTGAACTGGCTTTTCATGACGGGCCTTTTTCAATGCAATCGTAATAAAAAATATCGGGAAAAATGGTCGGACTGAGAGGATTCGAACCTCCGACCCCTTGCACCCCATGCAAGTGCGCTACCAGGCTGCGCTACAGTCCGACGGTGACGGGATATATAGCAAACACCCCTACAAGCTGTAAAGCCCTGAATCAGGTATTTTAAAGCCCTGTTTTAAAAGGGTTATCGCGTTTGGCCAAAGCGCAGAAAGCCCACCTGCTCCGCCGTTGGCGAGGGCATGGGGCGGCTGGCGGGGCCTTGGGCGGCGCATTCGTTGAAGGCCTGCGTCAGGCATTGCTGGCGCTGCCGCCAGAACGACAGGCTATGGGCCTGAAACGTACCTTCAAGTAAACCGATCCTGATTGCGTCATCGGGATGGTCGGCCAGCAAGCGTTTGAGCAAAGGCGGCTGCGTCGGTGCTTTGTCTGGCGCGCGCCCGTGCATTCGTGCGCGCAGGTTCTCGCGCTCCTGCCTGATGCGCAGGGCGGCTTTTTCCATCGTCTTGAACGCGCTCGCCAATGCCTGCGGCGCGCCGGAAATGACCCCCGCCGCACGGTCGCAGACCTTTTCATGATAGCGTGCCTGCATCACCTGCGCGCTTTTGGTCACGCCATACATGGTCACCGCAATGCCCAGTGCCGGCAGTACAGCCATGCCGCCGATCACTGCCGAGGCGACCACGCCGACGGCCGCCACCGTATTTGCGATTTGCGTCAGGATGCCAAAGCTGCGCATGCGGCTGTGCTGGCCGCGTATGTGGGTCAGCTCGTGCGCGATTGTGGCCCTGATTTCGGCCATCGACAATTCTTCAAAGAACATATCGCCAACAGCAACCGCGGCATGACTGCCATCACTGCAACTGATCGCAAAGGCGTTCATAGCTTCGCGGCGCGGCGGCTGACGGACAATCGCCGCTGCGTTGCGGATGCGGATGCGCGGCTCCATCATCAGCAAGGCCGGTGCCTGCTTGAGGCCTGCCATTTTCGCCAGCGCTTTGTATTCGGTGATGAACGTCTCGCCCTTGATACCGTATTTTTGCGCCATCAGCATCGCACCGTGCTGGGTGTCGATGTTATAGCGGCGATAGATGGTATTGCCTTCGGTATAATTGCCGCGCGTCAGCTCTTTGATGCTTGCGTCTGCCTGGCGGTTCAGGTACGTGCCGATGCCTGCCGCCACCGGTACAGCGACCAGCAAAAGCGCGGGCGCCGCAGTTGCCATGATCGCAACACCCACCGCCGTCATACCCGCCTGCATCATCCACGGCACGCCATCGCCAGACAGCTTTTCACCCAAGGTTTCGATACGGCGAACCGTACCGGTCTTGGGGTCGATGTCGTTTTCAAGGTTGCGCGTGCGGATGGCTGCCCCCTCTGGATGGCCCATTCAATGTGCCCCTATTCTAGCGTGAACAGATTAACAAATAATTATGTGAATACATGTTTAGCAACAATGACTTAGGCATGAAAAAGGCCCTCTCCATACGGACAGGGCCTTTTAAAGCAGCTATTGCGCGGCGCTTATTTGAAGTAGCGCGAGGGTACAGGCGGGTTTTTTGCCGGATCCATGCTGTCGACCTTCACCTGTTCGACCACGCCTGCGCCAACCAGATGCTGGAAATGCGCGGCCAGCTTTTCTGCGGTTTCAGCATCGAACACCTTGCGCCCTGCAACCGCGACCGCAAACATCGTGCTGTAGCGCGCCTGCGCACGCGGATCACGGGTGGCGTCACGCGTCCAGTTGACCATCGGCGTATCGGTGATGCCATGCGCCTCCGAAGATTCAACGTAGTATTCGAAATCGCGGAGCTGGTTATGCAGCTCTGCCTTTTGCGCGGCCAGCGTCTGTTTGAGCGGCGCCAGCGCCTGATCCTGCGTATACGCAAGACCGTCGGCATTCACAGCCCTGGCGAATTCGTTGCTGAGACGGATAACGACACGCGCGCCATAGTGCTGGGACATCGGCAAACTCCTGCGGAAAAAAATTGAATGTCCAGATCGTAGCGGTCCCGTCCTGTATGTCAAGGTACGGCGCAGGCACAAAAAAAACCGGCCATCAAAGGCCGGCTCTTTTATCTGCATCGCGTGATCGCGCTTAGTCGATCAGGCGGCGCATGGATTTGAGTTCGGCGAGCATGGCTTCCAGCTCGTTGCGGTTTTTCTCGACCGCTGCCGCGACGGGGGAAGCAGCCGCTTCCTCCTGCTCGGGCGCAAGAACAACAGCAGCCGAGGATTCAACGCGCGCGCTGAGGTTGCCGCGGGTGGCCGACAGCAACTTTTGCACACCCTTGATGGTGTAGCCTTCGCTGTACAGCAGGTGATGGATGTTTTTCAGCAGATCCACGTCCTCGGGACGGTAGTAGCGGCGGCCCCCGCCACGCTTGAGCGGCTTGATGTGGGAAAACTTGGTCTCCCAGAAACGCAGAACGTGCTGTTCGACGTTCAGCTCCTCGGCGACCTCGCTGATGGTGCGGAAAGCGCCGGCCGCTTTTTGCGGAGCGTCTTTCGCCTTCATCGGGCGGCGGTTGGCGAGTTTTTGGGTATCGGGGGTCTGCGGCTGCACCTGCGGAGAGGTTTGCGGGCCGTTTTTCGTCGTCATAGGGGATGAGGACATTCTGGGCTGTTCCCTGTGCTACTTGGCTTCGACGATGATTTTTTATTGAGGCGCGGTTATTCCGCTGCTTCTTGTTGTTTGTCGTTGATACGTTCTTTGAGAACGTTGCTGGCGCGGAAGGTCAGCACGCGGCGCGGCAGGATGGGCACTTCTTCACCCGTCTTGGGGTTGCGGCCGATGCGCTGGCGCTTGCTGCGGACCTGGAAGGTACCGAAGGACGAGATCTTGACCATCTCGCCACGCTCGAGTGCTTTGCACACTTCCTCGAGAACTGTTTCGACGAGGTCAGCTGACTCGTTGCGGGAAAGACCGACTTGTTCGTAGACGGCCTGGCTCAGATCGGCGCGGGTAATCGTATGATTCGTGCTCATGGACTCCACCTCTAAACACTCTAGGGACTTCACAGTAGACGATTCACATTTCGTCAGTCAATACAAACAGTTGTGAAAGAATTTTATAGTTTTATCAATTTTGGCGGGACTCGGACAAATCCCTGCATTGGGCGCGCCTTTGGCTATTTTCCAGCCACTATACGGCGTCAAGTTACCCACAGGCAAATTACCAGCGTGCCAGCGCCGCACCCCATGTCAGGCCGCCGCCCATCGCTTCCATCAGCAACATGTCGCCGCGCTTGATGCGGCCATCTTCGACCGCAGTCGTCAGCGCCAGCGGAATGGATGCCGCCGATGTATTGCCGTGTTGTGAAACGGTCACCACGACTTTCTCATGCGGCAGATCAAGTTTATCGGCGGTCGCGTCGATAATGCGCTTGTTGGCCTGATGCGGCACCAGCCAGTCGATGTCCTGCGATGTCAGGTTGTTCGTCACCATCGCTTCGGTGATGGCTTCGCTCATGCGCGTAACGGCATGACGGAACACTTCTTTTCCGTTCATCTGCACATGGCCGGTCGTCTGTGTGGTCGACGGGCCGCCGTCGACGTACAGCAAACCACGGTGCGCGCCTTCGGAGTGCAAATGGGTGGAAAGAATGCCGCGGTCCGCCGCAGTCCCCGCCCCGCTGTCATCCGCTTCGAGGATCACGGCGGCAGCGCCGTCGCCAAACAACACGCAGGTGGTGCGGTCATTCCAGTCGAGCAGATTGGTGAAATGCTCCGCCCCGATCACAAGCGCGCGTTTGGCCTGACCGGATTTGATGAAGTTGTCGGCAGTGGCCAGCGCGTAGATAAAACCCGAACATACGGCCTGAATGTCAAAGGCGAAACCGTGGTCGCCCATGCCGATCTTGTCCTGCACGGTGACGGCGGTGGCGGGAAAGGTCTGGTCCGGCGACGTGGTGGCCAGCACAATCATGTCGATGTCGCGGCCCGTCAGGTTCACCTTGGCAAGGGCGGCAAGGGCCGCCTGCGTTGCCATGCTTGAGGTGGTTTCCCCCTCACCCGCGACATGGCGTTGCTTGATGCCGGTGCGCTGGGTGATCCATTCGTCCGTCGTGTCGATCTTCTTGGCAAGGTCGGCATTGGTGACGACCTGTTTTGGAAGGTATTTGCCACAGCTGATCAGGACGGAACGGCGCATGGTCAAGCGGCTCCCGACACGGGCGGCTTGGCGCCGTGTCCTATTTTTTGAAGTTCTGCTTCAACCTTGCCGGTGAACTGGTTGGAGGCAAGGTCAATTGCAACGGAAATGGCATTGGCAAAACCGATGGCGTCGGTGCCGCCGTGCGATTTGATGCACAGGCCGCGCAGGCCCAGCAGGCTGGCGCCGTTGTAGTAGCGCGGGTCGACGCGCTTGACCATCGCCCTCAGCGCGGGTAATGCGACCAGCAGACCGGGAACGGCCAGCACGGCGCCAAGTTTCATCAGCAACGAATTCTTGAAGGTACGCTTGACGAGACTACCC
The DNA here is from genome assembly GCA_023444705.1 of Pseudomonadota bacterium. Classification (GTDB taxonomy): domain Bacteria; phylum Pseudomonadota; class Alphaproteobacteria; order Micavibrionales; family UBA2020; genus JAEXMB01. The sequence continues at coordinate 7,174 of JAEXMB010000071.1, forward strand.
ATGAACTTGGCCGTGCCCTCGATCGCTTTGAGCGCGACGTTGCCGGTAAAGCCATCGGTCACGACGACGTCGAAATCGCCGTGCAAAATCTCGTCGCCTTCGACGTAACCTGCGTAAATGCCGGGCAACGGGGATGTTTCAAGCAGTTCCGATGTTTCCTTCACCAGATCCGTGCCCTTCATGGCTTCCGATCCGATGTTGAGCAGGCCGATTTTGGGGCGCTCGATTTTAAACAGCTCGCGCGAGAAAACGCTGCCAAGCACCGCAAATTGCAACAGATTTTGGCTATCGCATTCGGCATTGGCGCCAAGGTCGAGAAACACAGCACCATGCCCTTTTTTCTTGGTCGGCATATAAGTGCAGATGGCCGGACGGTCGATGCCGGGCATGACTTTCAGGCTGAATTTGGCCAGCGCCATCAAGGCACCTGTGTTGCCCGCCGAAACCACGGCCTGCGCCTTGCCGTCAGCAACGGCGTCGATGGCCAGACGCATGCTCGACTGGCGGCCATTGCGCAACGCCAGTGCGGGCTTGTCATCGCTGGTGATGCGATCAGGGGTGTGATGGACGGTCAGCGCCGCCGCCAATGCGGGGTGCTTGGCCACCAGCGGCGCGATCTTTGCCTCGTCGCCATAAACGACAAAGCGCGCCGAAGGATGAGCCTTCAGCGCACGCGCGGCGCCTTCGATGACGATTGCGGGGGCATGGTCGCCCCCCATCCCGTCCAGCGAGATCGTGACCGGTGAGTCTACGGTCATAACGCGGGCTACCGCGTTAATCGATGTCGATGATTTGCTCACCCTTGTACATGCCGGTTTTGCGGCAGACATGGTGCGGGCGGACGAGTTCACCGGTGTGCTTGTCTTCACGCACCTGCGTTGCGGTCAGCGCGTGATGCGAACGGCGCATGTTGCGGCGGGACTGCGAGGTTTTCTTCTTGGGAACAGCCATTGTTCGTACTCTCTTCTATCGTATCTTTTCCGTGTCTCATGCCAGCGGCGCCTGTTACGGCCGTAATCACGCGCCCACTGCTGGCTGCACGGGAGCTAAGGCGTTATGACATAAAGGAAATACAGGCGCAACGCAAGGGCCTTTGTTGCGAAATATCCCCTGTCTGGCAAAACAACCCTGATTTTTCTTATTTTTTGCCTTTTTTATCATCTTTCAGGGTCGCCAGAACCGCAAAAGGATTGTCGGCGGGCGCCACCCCCGCCTCGGCCAGCTGGGCGGCCAGGCTGACGCCGGGCGCGCGCGGATAGGGATCGAGGTTCAGCGACAGGTACTGCGTTACCACCTCGCCCAGATCGATCATGCCGTTAACCAGCATTTCGGGGGAGTCCTCGTCCTCGGCGGTAAAAGACAGCTCTTTGCCCTGAGCATCCGTTTGCGCGTCCTGCGTGAAAAAGGTTTCAAAGGTCGCATCGACGACCGCCGGCACGTCGCGCAACGAAATGACGCAAGACTGCACAACATCGGCCTGAATGCGGCCCGACACGCGCAGGATGCTGCCACCCGACACGCGGCGGATGCTCAGGTCGGCCTTGAGGTTTTCAAGCTCGCGCAGGTCAAGGCGCGCGGCAAGGGCTGCACACTCCTCGGGCGTGGCGGTCACGGTTTCCTCGCGCAGCTTGTCGGGGACGATCCCCTCGATAGACAACAGGCGTGAAAATTCGGGCGCGGCGTTCATGGCTGACCTCGGGTAATATGGGCAATTGGGTCCTTGTTTTATCCCTACACATGGGACAAGACAAGCTTGATTTCTGCCCCCGAAGGGCGAATAAATGACAGGAACCGCGATTTTACCGTCCCAAGGAGCGTTTTGCCGCCATGACCACCGTACAGTTTCGCCGCCGCCTGCCCCTGCTCTCCGCCATTGCGCTGAGCGTACTGGTCACGGCCGCCTGCACCCCTATCGTGGCGACGCGCGCCAACCTGCTGTCGGAAACCAAGCAGCCGCAGGTGCAACCCGCAACCTCTACCCGCGCGGATGTGCAACAACTCTGGGGCCCGCCCACGACCGTGGCGCCCTTTGACAGCAAGGTCTGGTATTACATCGGCGAAACCACTGCGCAAAAAGGCATCTTCGAGCCCGAGGTCACCAAGCGCCAGATGGTGCGCGTCACCTTCGCCGACGACGATACAGTCGAACAGATCGCCGCCATTGATCCCAAGGACGGCCGCGAGATCGCCTTTGTCGACCGCAAGACGTCGACCGCAGGCAAGGAGTTCACCGCTTTCCAGCAGTTCGTCGGCAACCTCGGCAAGTTCAACACCGACAACGTCGGCGCCAACCGCCCTGAAGGCACCAACGACTAAGCCAGCGGCTTCAGCATCAACAAAAAACCCCGCCTCTTGCGAAGCGGGGTTTTTTGTCGGTCGGGGTCAATTACTTGACCAGAACCTTTGCGGCAATCGCCACCAGCAGGATCGCAACGATGTTGGCGATCTTGATGAGGGGGTTGACGGCAGGGCCGGCGGTGTCCTTGTACGGATCGCCGACGGTGTCGCCGGTTACGGCTGCTTTGTGCGCATCCGAACCTTTGCCGCCGTGGTTGCCTTCTTCGATGTACTTCTTGGCGTTATCCCAAGCGCCGCCACCCGAGGTCATCGAGATAGCAACGAAGAGACCGGTCACGATCGTACCGACCAGCATCGCGCCGAGGGTCTGGAAGGCCGCAACAAGCGTGCCGTCCACTTTCCACACGATGAAGAACAGCACGACGGGCGTCAGCACCGGCAACAGCGACGGGCAGACCATCTCTTTGATGGCAGCCTTGGTCAGCATGTCGACAGCCTTGCCGTATTCGGGCTTGGTCTTGCCTTCGAGCAGGCCGGGGATCTCGCGGATCTGACGGCGTACTTCGACCACGATCGCGCCAGCGGCACGGCCAACGGCCATCATGCTCATCGCACCAAACAGGTACGGCAGCAGACCACCGATGAACAGGCCGATAATAACGAACGGCTCGTTCAGCGGGAACGTGACGGTCAGGTCGGGGAAGTAGTGCTTGAGCTCTTCGGTAAACGCGGCGAAGAGAACAAGCGCTGCCAGACCGGCCGAACCGATGGCGTAGCCTTTGGTCACCGCTTTGGTCGTGTTGCCAACGGCGTCCAGTGCGTCAGTAACGGTACGGACGTTCGAGGGCAGTTCCGACATCTCGGCGATGCCACCGGCGTTGTCGGTGACGGGACCGTAAGCATCGAGCGCTACGATCATGCCGGCCAGTGCCAGCATGGTGGTCGCAGCAACAGCGATACCGAACAGGCCGGCAGCCGTGAACGCAAGGTAGATACCGACAGCGATAACGATCACCGGCAGAGCGGTCGATTCAAGCGAAACGGCCAGACCCTGGATGATGTTGGTGCCGTGACCGGTTTCCGATGCTTTCGCGATCGAGCGGACGGGACGGAACGCGGTCGAGGTGTAGTACTCGGTGATCCACACCAGTGCCGCGGTCACGCCAAGGCCGACCAGAGCGCAGGTGAAGATATTGTCACCGGTGATCACACCGCCAGCCAGCGTCTTGTACTCGGTCGCAAGGCCACCCATGTGCTTTTCAAGGACCCACCAGATCAGGCCGCCCGAGATCACACCGGTCACCACGAGGCCTTTGTAGAGAGCGCCCATGATGTTGTTGCTTGCGCCCAGACGGACGAAGTACGTGCCGATGATCGACGCAACGATGCACACGCCGCTGATCAGCAGCGGCAGGATGAGCATCTGGCCGAGCGACGCGGTTGCGAAAACAGATGCAGCGATCAGCATCGTGGCGACGATGGTCACAGCATAGGTTTCGAACAGGTCAGCCGCCATACCGGCGCAGTCACCGACGTTGTCACCGACGTTGTCGGCGATGACGGCGGGGTTGCGCGGGTCATCTTCGGGCAGGTTGGCTTCGATCTTGCCGCACAGGTCGGCACCGACGTCTGCACCCTTGGTGAAGATACCGCCGCCAAGACGCGCGAAGATCGAGATCAGCGATGCGCCAAAGCCGAGCGCGACGAGTGCTTCCAGCACCTGACGGGTGCCAAAGCCTTCATGCGCAGCGACGAAAGCTTCGCTGGTCAGGTAATAGTAGTAGCCGGCAACGCCCAGCAGGCCGAGACCGACAACAAGCATACCGGTGATCGCGCCCGACTTGAACGCGATGTCCAGCGCCTGCGGCAGGCCTTTTTGGGCCGCATCCGCGGTGCGGATGTTGGCGCGAACGGAAACGTTCATGCCAATGTAACCGGCCAGGCCCGACAGGACCGCGCCGATGGCGAAACCGACACCGGTAAAGGTGCCGAGGAAGTGCGACAGAACAAAGGCGACGACAACGCCGACAATGCCGATCGTGGTGTACTGGCGGTTCAGGTAGGCGCTTGCACCTTCCTGTACAGCGCCGGCGATCGCTTTCATGCGGTCGTTACCGGCACTTGCGCGCATAACCTGCACGCTGGTCAGCACACCGTAGGCAAGAGCGAGCGCGCCCGAACCCAAGATGATCTGTTGAGTAGTCAAATCCATGAGATTGTTTTCCTCTGTTGCGTTTAGTTTTTGGAATCACACGTGAGGTGGTGATTTTTAGGAAAGCAAAGATTGCCTAAAATTCAGGTGGATAGCAATACGGCTTGTCATAGGCATAAAATGACCTAACAAAAATATCGCTTTTATTTTTCCTAACCTTGCAATTCACATTTCCGGCTTCCACTTATCCACAGACATTTGCCGCGGGCTGTCTTAATTCTTTGTGATAAGTGATAAAACTGCTAAAAGTTAACCTCATTTACATTCGCACCAAAGGGCATCGCCGTGACGACCGACAACACCGTCAAGAAATCCGATATTTCGCCGATCACCATCGAAGACGAAATGCAGCGCAGCTATCTTGATTACGCGATGAGCGTGATCGTCAGCCGCGCGCTTCCCGATGTGCGCGACGGCCTCAAGCCTGTTCACCGCCGCATCCTCTTTGCCATGCGCGAAGGCGGCTATGACAGCTCCAAACCCTACAAGAAATCGGCGCGTATCGTCGGTGATGTCATGGGTAAATACCACCCCCACGGCGACAGCGCGATTTACGACGCGATGGTGCGCATGGCGCAGGATTTCTCCATGCGCCTGCCGCTGATCGACGGCCAGGGTAACTTCGGCTCGATGGACGGCGACCCGGCAGCCGCCATGCGTTATACCGAGGCCCGCCTGAACAAGGCCGCAGAAACGTTGCTTGAAGACATCGACAAGGAAACCGTCGACTTCCAGCCCAACTACGACGAAAGCCAGCTTGAGCCGACCGTCCTGCCCTCGCGCTTTCCCAACCTGCTGGTCAACGGCGCGGGCGGTATCGCCGTCGGCATGGCGACCAACATCCCGCCGCATAACCTTGGCGAAGTGATCGATGGTTGCTGCGCTTATGTCGACGATCCCGATGTTACCAACGAGGCGCTGATCGACCTCATCCCCGGCCCCGACTTCCCCACGGGCGGTCAAATTCTGGGCCGCAACGGCATCATGGGCATGTACCACAACGGCCGTGGCTCGATCCTGATGCGCTCCAAAACCTCGATCGAGGAAATCCGCAAGGACAAGACCGCAATCATCGTTCACGAGATCCCCTATCAGGTGAACAAGTCGCGCCTGCTCGAGCGTATCGCCGAATGCGTACGCGAAAAAATCATCGAGGGCATTTCCGACCTGCGCGATGAATCCGACCGTGATGGCGTGCGCGTGGTCATCGAACTCAAGCGCGATGCTATTCCCGATGTCGTGCTGGCACAGCTGTTCAAACACACCCCGCTGCAAACCTCGTTCGGCGCCAACATGCTGGCGCTGCACTATGGCCGCCCACAAACGCTGGCGCTGCGCGATTTCATCAAGGCGTTCGTCGATTTCCGCGAGGAAACCATCGCCAAGCGTACAATCTTTGAACTTGGCAAGGCACGCGACCGCGCGCATATCTTGGCCGGTCTGGCCGTGGCCGTGGCGAACATCGACGAGATCATCGCCATCATCCGTACCGCGTCCGACCCCACCGATGCCAAGAACAAGCTGATCGCGCGCAAATGGCCCGCCGCCGACGTGGCGCCGCTGATCAAGCTGATCGACGATCCGCAGTACTTCGTGGACGATGCCGGCACCTACCAGATGTCGGAAATTCAGGCCAAGGCCATCCTTGACCTGCGCCTGCACCGCCTGACCGCGCTTGAGCGCGACAAGATCGGCGACGAGCTGAAGGAAGTCTGCAAGGAGATCGAGCGTTGCCTTGAAATCCTCGGCAGCCGTGATGTGCTGATGCGCGTCCTGCGCGGCGAGCTGGTCGAAATCAAAGAGCGTTTCGCCACCCCGCGCAAAACCGAACTGACGATGGACGAACACGAGACGGATCTTGAAGACCTCATCCAGCGTGAAGACATGGTCGTCACCGTATCTTCGGCGGGTTACGTCAAGCGCGTGCCGCTGTCGACCTACCGCGCGCAAAAACGCGGCGGCAAGGGCCGTACGGGCATGCAGACCAAGGACGAAGATTTCGTCACCGACCTGTTCGTCGCCAATACCCATACCCCCGTGCTGTTCTTCACCACGCGCGGCATCGTCCACAAGATGAAGGTCTACCGCCTGCCGCTCGGCACGCCGCAAGCCAAAGGCAAAGCCTTCATCAACCTGCTGCCGCTTGAGCAAGGCGAGACGATTTCCGTCGTCATGCCCCTGCCCGAGGACGAGGATACGTGGGATAACCTCGACGTTATCTTCGCAACCAGCCACGGCACCGTGCGCCGCAACAGCCTTGAGGATTTCAAGAACGTGCGCGCCAACGGCCTGATCGCCATGAAACTGGAAGGCGACGAAAAACTGATCGACGTGCGCACCTGCACGGATAAAAACGACATCCTGCTGTCGACGCGCAAGGGCAAGGCGATCCGCTTCCCCGTGTCGGACCTGCGTGTGTTCAAATCACGCGCCAGCACCGGTATACGCGGCATCAAGCTGATGAGCGGCGACGAGGTCGTGTCGATTTCCATCGTCAACAACGTCGACGTCACCGCCGACGAGCGTCTGGCTTACCTCAAGCGCGCCTCGCAACTGCGCAATCAGGAAGACGGCGAGGTCGACGAGGAAGAAACCGCCACCGCCGACGTCACCCTGACAGAAGAACGCTTCCAGCAGCTGGCCGCACAGGAAGACTTCCTGCTTGCCGTCACCACCCGCGGCTATGGCAAGCGCACCTCGGCCTACGAGTACCGCACCACCGGTCGCGGCGGCTCGGGCATCTGGAACATGAAGCTGAGCGCCAAGAACGGCGAAATCGTCTGCACCTACAACATTCAGGACAGCGACGAAGTCATGCTGGTCACCGACGGCGGGCAGCTGATCCGCATGCCGGTCAGCGATGTGCGCTTTGTGGGCCGCCAGACGCAGGGCGTCACCTTGTTCCGTGTCGACAGTGATGAACAGGTGGTTTCTGCCGCCGTTATCCGCGATGCAGGCGAAGGCGACGAGTAAGGACGCTCACGCTTCCTCGACCATGCGCCACGCCAGCGGCGGCAACACGGATGGATCCGTCATCACAAAGTGATGCACGTCCAAAGGCGTGCCGTCCGAACAGCGGTTGTGCCCGCCCTTGACCGTATGGGTATAGGCAAAGCCCAGCTTGTCGATCACACGGCGGCTGGCGGTATTGCCCTCATAATAACAAATATCGACACTCTGCGCGCCGAGGTGCGCAAAGGCGTAGCGGATCAGCGCGTTCGTCGTTTCTGACGCATAGCCCATGCCGCGCTTGGCGCGCGCGGCCCAATAGCCGGTTGAAAACCGCCCGCCTTCAACCTTGTCATGCACGCCGCTCATGACGGCAAAACCGCCATCGCGGCGGTCAAAGGCAATGGCGGCATCCCACAGATTATCCGGCGGGCGACTGGCGATATAATCCTTGAGTGCGGCAAGCGGTTTCATATCGTCATAGGCCCAGTTCATCCACATCTGCAGTTCCGGCCATGCTTCTTCCTTGGCCACCTGCACCGCAGGGGCATCACCTGTGCGCAAAGGGCGGATCAGCAGACGCTCCGTTTCAATAATCAGCATGTCATTCTGCCCCTTTCCCTGCCTTGCCTGCGCCTTATATACTAAGCCTGATCTTGGTTTTTAACTTTTCAAAAAGGATACATCATCATGGTTAAAGTCTTGCAAAAACGCGTCTACACCGCCGAAGTCACCTCGACCGGCGGCCGTGACGGCCACAGCAAAAGCGCTGATGGCGCAATCGACTTCAAAATGGGCAAACCTGTTGAAATGGGCGGCAAGAACGACGGCCTGAACCCCGAACAGCTCTTTGCGGCGGGTTATTCGGCCTGCTTCCTGGGTGCTTTGAAATTCGTCGCCGGACAGGACAAAATCCCGGTCTCAGACGATGCCAGCATCACCGCCGCCGTGACCTTTGGCCCCATCGATCATGGTTTCGGCCTTGCGGTCGAGCTCAAGGCATCCCTGCCCGGCATGGAAAAAGACGCAGCCCAGGCGCTGGTCGAAAAGGCGCATCAGGTCTGCCCCTATTCCAACGCAACGCGCGGCAATATCGAAGTTACCCTGACGGTTATCTAAACGCGTCGATATAATCCGTAATCACGCTGAACGGCACATCTTCGGCCTGACAGGCATCGGCAAGGCGCGCATAATCGGCGCGCCGTTGCGGTGTCATGTCTTCGAACAGCGCCCAGCTGTTGATGCCCGTACCATGCTTTTCGGCCAGCATGATGGTGTCAGGGTTCAGGCTGGCAAATTCCGGATGGAAATAGCCAAGCTCCGCGCGCGGCGCCGCACCCTCGCCCCACAGGCCGGTGACGATGGCGCAATGCGCCGGATTATAGGGCAGATACTGGCACGACGGATTGTCACGCCTGTCGGCATAGACGGGGCGCGGGTCGGGTTTTTCGCCAAACAGCATGCCGTACTGCGCCTTGGGCAACTGATGCGACATCGCCATGATGTTATGCAGCGCAAACGAAGAAAACAAAACTCTTTCAGTGGGTAGGGGCGAATCCCTCACCACGGATGCGAGGTTTTTGATGTAGTCGTTCTTTTCGATCGGCTGGTCGGAGCCTTGAACCCCCTTGATCTCGATGTTTACATCCCACAGGAGGGTTTTAGGCGAAGCCTCTGCAATAACTTGCAATATTTCCGCAAGCGGCACGACACGCCCCTGACCGCCGCGCCCTGTGCCATGACGCACGATGTCTTCAAAGGCCAGCTGATTGAGCATGCCCGCGGGGCGCTGCTCCCCAAAAAAATGGTCGGCTGGCACCACATTGTGGAGCGTGAACAGCACACCATCGGACGACATCACCGCGTCAATTTCCACATAATCCGCACCTGCGGCATAGGCACCTTTGATGCTTTCCAGCGTGTTCTCCACGGGCAGTGCCGCAATGTCACGGCGTGACTGGTAAAAGTCATGATCCGTGCAGCCCATGCCGCGATGGCCGCCCACGGCCAGACGTGGCGCCCGATCCTGTCCGCCAGTCTTCTCTGTGTTTGCCATTGCGCTTTACCCTAAACTGTTTCAAGCTTTTCACGGTTCAACCAAATGGTAGCAATTGCGATGAAAAAAGCACCCAAAAAGTCAGGCAGCCTGATCGGCGTATACCCAGGCACCTTCGACCCCGTCACGCTGGGGCACCTTGATATCTGCGAGCGCGCGCTCAAGGTCGTCGACCATCTGGTCGTCGCCGTTGCCGACAACCCGGGCAAAGGCCCCCTGTTCACCACGGCCGAGCGCGTGGCGCTTTTGGAAACCGACCTTGCCAACAACAAGAAGATCGCGGGCAAATCGTGGGAAGTGGTGCCGTTTTCGGAACTGCTGATGGATTTCGTCGTCAAGCAAAACGCCCGCGTGATCGTGCGCGGCCTGCGCGCGGTGTCGGATTTTGAATACGAATTCCAGATGGCAGGCATGAACAGCTACCTCAACGACGACATCGAAACGATGTTCCTGATGGCGCAGGACAAGCACCAGTTCATCTCCTCGCGCTTCGTCAAGGAAATCGCGCGTCTGGGCGGCGATATCCGCCATTTCGTCACCCCCAATATCGCCAAGGCGCTCAAAAAGCGTTTTGCCAGCCTGTAACCGTAATGCGCCTGCACAGCCGCATCGTCAACGAGCTTGGCAACACCATCGACATCGCGGTCAGCCGCGACGATCAGGGAATCACCCTTGCGATGGCCGGACCTGACAGCCTGTGCGAAAACATCATCACCCAGGCAGAGGCTCAAGCACTCAACGCCCTGCTCACCCAACTGCTTGCAGAAGGATCACAACCCTCATGACCACATCATTGACCACCCGTGCCTTTCCGCCGCTGACGCTTGCGATGCTGGCCATCGCCCAGCTTGCCAGCTCTTTTTACGCCCGCCTGACCGGTCACGGGCAGAATATCGAGGCCATTGCCGGACGCGGCGGCATGCGCCCGCCGGAAGTCCCCGCCGGATACGCCTTTTCGATCTGGATGGTCATCTTTGTGCTGGCGCTGGCCTATGGCCTCTATTATGCGACCAAAGGCAAAGATCATGAACTGTGCCGCAAGGTTTCCATCCCTGCCGCCATCCTGTTCCTGTGCAGCAGCCTGTGGATGCTGACGGCGCAGACCATCGGCGACGGCTGGCATCTGGTAACGCTGATCGTCATCATGTGGGCGGCCAGCACGCGCGTCCTGCTGACCGTCTGCCACGACACTGCCAGCGACAAACCGCGCCGCTATATCCTGCAACCGCTGTTCGGCCTTTACACCGGCTGGCTGACGGCGGCGCTGTTCCTCAACATCACCGGTACCTTTGCCAAGGAAGTGGGCATGCTGGGCCTGAGCCTTAATATGTATGCAATGCTCACGCTGGTCCCTGCCGGCATTCTTGCACTCGCACTCGTCAGGCGCACCAAAGGCGAGCCGTTTATGTTCGGTGCCTTTATGTGGGCGCTGGCCGGCATCATGGCGGCAAACGTGGCCACCAACCCTGTAAATATGCCGATTATTGGCGTTTGCGGCGCTCTTTGCGCGGTGCTGATCGTATTTTTCATGCAGGCCAAAGCCCAAAAGACAGCTTAAACCGCAGGAATCGTTACAGAAAAACAAACGTTCACACCCCCCTTGACCCATCGGGGCGAAATCAATTAATGTCCTGACACTTCAATGTGATTCCGTAGCTCAGCGGTAGAGCATCTGACTTTTAATCAGAGGGCCGTGGGTTCAAATCCCACCGGGATCACCACTTTTCTTTCAAATACGGCGCCGCAGAGTGGGATTTAAACCCACTCTTTTTTATTTGCGGCACGCAGATCCTTTTGTCTTATGTAATTACCGTCATAATCCCGATATGAATTTTTTAAAATCAGTCGGTTAGCCGTCTTGTGTTTTTTAAGAATCATGCGCAATGATATTGCATGTAGCGTCACGCGATACGGAGCAACTTCCGGCTGTCACCAGCAGGCATGCCAACGGTCCGGCACTCTACACAGCCTATCTGACTTCTTATCATCACATCCAATTCCGGAGCCTATTCATGAAAAAGTACCTGACCGTAGCCGCAATCCTCGGCGCGATCGCATTCGTTTCGGTTTCTTTCCTCGCTCAAGCGACCGAGCATGAAGCAACCACCACCACGACCATTGAAACCACCGCTCCCGTTGTCGAGCATGCAGATCATGCCGAACACGCCGTTGACGCCGTCGCAACCGAGTGCGAAGCCACCGTTGCAGCGTCTTTCGAAGGCCAAACCCCTTCGGATGAAGAGAAAACCGCAGCTCTCAAAGCTTGCGTCGATGCAAAAGCCGCTGAAGCCAAGACCGAAGTCGAAGGCGAAGTCGAGTAATGCATCCGGTCATGCTGCGCAACTGATGCAAGCATGACACAGGAAGACAAGAAGGGGTCCGCCGCAAGGTCGGGCCCCTTCTCTTTTGTAATATTGTTTTGACAACTTTCAGAATCACGTTCTAAGATAATTTTATGATTAGAAAAAAGATGTTCACGCATCAAATTTCTAATTTGTTCAACCTCAACTCTAGGGAAGAAAACAATGGTAAAGAAGAAAGCCGCTAAGAAGCCCGCTGCTAAAAAAGCAGTAGCTAAAAAACCCGCTGCTAAAAAAGCAGTGAAAAAAGTAGCTAAGAAAAAAGTAGCGAAAAAACCCGCTGCTAAAAAAGCCGTTAAAAAAGCGGTTAAAAAAGTAGCGAAGAAAAAAGTCGCTAAGAAAAAGTAATAAACCCTGAAGGGTTTATACTTTCGAGTGAAGGGCGCCCCACAGAGAGGCGCCCTTCTCTTTTGTGCAATAGCCACAGGGCTTTTTCGCATTTGCTCTCTTTCGCGTCATGCGCAAAGAAAGTAAGATGCAAAGACAGCGACACACAAGAACGCACAAGGATAGCAACCGCACATGGAAGCCATACTGACAGACCTGATGAGCATCGAAATCTGGATGAGCCTTCTCACGCTCACGTTGCTCGAAATTGTTCTCGGCATCGACAACGTGATCTTCCTGTCGATCATCTGCGCGCGCCTGCCCAAGCACCAGCAGAGACTCGGCCGCCAACTTGGCCTTGGCATGGCGCTGATCGGGCGAATCATCTTCCTGTTCACGATGGTCTGGATCATCGAAGAACTCAAAGACCCCATCGCCACCTTCGGCAATTTCGACCTCTCGTGGCGCGATATCGTCCTTTTGCTCGGCGGCCTGTTCCTGATGTACAAGGCGACGATGGAGATCCACGCCACCCTTGAAGGCCACGAAGAAAGTGAACGAAAGGTTAAATCGTCCAGCTTTGGCGTCACCATCGCCCAGATTGCGGTGATCGACGTCGTTTTCGCGCTGGATTCCATGATTACCGCCGTCGGCATGACGCATGTCCTGTGGGTCATGATCGTCGCCAACATCATCGCCATCATCATCATGCTCTATTTCTCGGAGAAAGTGGCCCACTTCATCGAACGCTTCCCCACTGTGAAGATGCTGGCACTCAGCTTCCTGCTACTGATCGGCGTGGCACTGATCGCGGACGGTATGCATTTTCATATCCCGCGCGGGTTCATCTACTTTGCCATTGCGTTCTCGCTGGGCAACGAGGTGCTTAACCTGCTGGTCCACAACAAACAGCAAAAGCGCTCGGGCAAATAAGCCCCCTGCGCCTAGCCAACAAAAAGGCCCGTTGCACAGCGCAGCGGGCCTTTTTGTTACAGAGGGGCTGATCTGCCCGCTATATCCGCGCGAATTCGCGGCTTTTGTAGCCTTGCAGATACAACAGCGCCGTCAGGTCGCCGTGGCGCACCTGAAAGCCTGTGGCGGCGCAAACGGCCGGTTTGGCATGATAGGCCACCCCTATCCCCGCCGCCTGCAACATGGGGATGTCGTTGGCGCCATCACCGACCGTGATGGCGTCGTGCGGGGCGATAGCGAGCCTGCGGGCTTCCTCCAGCACGATCGCGCGCTTGCGGTCCTTGTCGACCAAAGGCGGCAGGACCTGTCCGGTTGCGCGCATGGCGCTGTCGATCTCAAGCCTGTTGCCGAAATGGGCATGAAAGCCACAGCGCACGGCCACAGCCCCCGTAAAGACATCAAACCCGCCCGAGGCCAGCACGCAGCGCGCACCATGCGCCGCCATCGTTCTGACCAGCACCTCCGCCCCCGGGCTGAGCGCGAGGGCGCTGCGGACCTTGTCGATCACCTCAAACGGCATGCCTTTGAGCATGGCAACCCGCTCGGCAAGGGCGGCGGCGAAATCAAGCTCCCCGCGCATGGCGCGGGCAGTAATGGGCGCGACCTTGTCTTCGATGCCAAGATGCGCGGCCAGTTCATCAAGCGTCTCGCCCACCACAATGGTCGCATCCATATCGGCGACCAGCAGTTTCTTGCGCCTCCCTGCGTCCGCCGCCTGCGCAAAGACATCGACAGGCAGGTTCAGATTCTGGAATTCATTGCGAATGGCCTGCAGCAAAGCGGGCTGCGGCAGTGTTTGCGGCAACAGCAGGTCAAGCGCCTGCCCTTCGGCCAGAACATCCAAAGCCACGCTGCCGCCCGCCAGCCTGTGCAGGCGGGCGGTGGCATCGGCCACCATGCTGTCGGAAAGACCACCCGCGCGCGGGGCGACAAGCGTAACGACTGTTCCTGCCATGCAAGACACCTTGTTCATATCTAGCCAATTGACGGCGCCTTGCGGCGGGTCTACCAATATTAATGCATAGCAACATTATTGCATAGGAGTGTCGCCATGACACAAGCACTTCCCAACCGCCCGACCGTCAAACCGGCCAACCCCTGCTTTTCTTCCGGTCCCTGCGCCAAGCGTCCGGGGTGGAGCCTTGATGCGCTCAAGGGCGCGTTCCTCGGCCGTAGCCACCGCCACGGCACCGGCGTCAAGCGCATTGCGGAAGTGATCGAAAAATCCAAAGCCATTCTCGGCATCCCCAAGGACTATCATCTTGCGCTGGTCCCCGCCTCCGACACCGGCGCGATCGAAATGGCGATGTGGTCGCTGCTCGGCCCGCGCGGCGTCGATGTGCTGGGCTGGGAAGTCTTCGGCAAGATGTGGATCCTTGATGTCACCAAGCAACTCAAACTTGAAGACGTGCGCACTTTCGACGTGCCGTTCGGCCAGATCCCCGACCTGTCGCAGGTCGATACCGACCGCGACGTGGTCTTTACCTGGAACGGCACCACCGCAGGCGTGAAGGTGCCCAATGGCGACTGGATCAAATCCGACCGCAAAGGCCTGACCATCTGCGATGCGACGTCCTCTGTCTTTGCGATGGATATGCCGTGGGACAAACTCGATGTCGTGACATGGTCGTGGCAAAAGGTGCTGGGCGGCGAAGCGGCGCACGGCATGCTGGCGCTGAGCCCGCGCGCGGTCGAGCGCCTTGAAAGCTACACCCCGCCTTGGCCGATGCCCAAAATCTTCCGCATCACCAAAGGCGGCAAGTTTTTTGCCGAACCGTTCGAGGGCAAGACCATCAACACCCCGTCCATGCTGGCGGTCGAGGATTGCCTTGACGCCCTGAAATGGGCCGAGGGCATCGGCGGCCTGCCCGCACTGGTCAAACGCTCCAACGCCAACCTTGACGCCGTCAAGGCATGGATCGCGCAAACGCCGTGGGCAGAATTTTTGGCCGAAGACCCCGCCACCGTTTCCAATACCTCCATTTGCTTCAAGGTCGTCGATCCGTGGTTTGCCACGCTCGACAACGACAAGCAGCTGGCCATTATCAAGGAAACCGAAAAGATGCTGGAAAAAGAAGGCGTGGCATTCGAGGTCGCCAACCACCGCGACAGCCCGGCCTCCTACCGTATCTGGGGCGGCGCCACGGTTGAAACATCCGACATCGCCGCCGTCCTGCAATGGATCGACTGGGCCTTCCAGACCGTCCGCGCACAACAACACGCCCAAGCCGCCTAAGCACAGAAAGCACCGCATCCGATGACCGCCGCACCCAAAGTCCTGATCAGCGATAAAATGAGCCCGCAAGCCGAAGCGATCTTCAAGTCGCGCGGTATCGACGTGACCGTCAAGACCGACTACCAGCCCGAAGAACTCCTTGCCGATCTTGGCAAGTACGACGGCCTTGCCATCCGCTCCTCGACCAAGGTGACGGCGGATATTCTCAAGGCCGCCGCGGGCGGGTTGAAGGTCATCGGCCGCGCCGGTATCGGCGTTGATAACGTCGACGTGCCCGCCGCCACTGCATCGGGTGTTGTGGTCATGAACACGCCCTTTGGCAATTCCATCACCACGGCGGAACATACCATCGCCATGATGATGGCGCTGGCGCGCCAGATCCCCTCGGCCAACGCATCGACGCATGCGGGCAAGTGGGAAAAAAGCAAATACATGGGGCAGGAACTGTTCGGCAAGACGCTTGGCGTCATCGGTTGCGGCAACATCGGCGCCATCGTGGCCGACCGCGCCGTGGGCCTGAAGATGAAAGTGATCGCCTTTGACCCTTTCCTGTCGGCCGAACGCGCGCTGGAACTGGGTGTCGAGAAAGTCGAACTGGACGATATTTTCAAGCGCAGCGATTTCGTCACCCTGCACACGCCCCTCACCGACAACACGCGCGGTATCATCAACAAGGATGCGATGGCGAAGATGAAAAAGGGCGTGCGCCTGATCAATTGCGCGCGCGGCGGCCTGATCGTCGAAGCCGACCTGAAAGACGCGCTCGACAGCGGCCATGTCGCAGGCGCCGCGCTTGACGTGTTCGAGGAAGAACCCGCCAAGACCAACATTCTCTTTGGCCATGAAAACGTCGTTTGCACGCCCCACCTGGGTGCCTCGACCGTCGAGGCGCAGGAAAATGTGGCCCTGCAAGTGGCCGAGCAGATGGCCGACTTCCTCATCAGCGGTGCCGTGGCCAATGCGGTCAACATGCCCTCGGTCAGCGCCGAGGATGCGCCCAAGCTCAAACCCTATATGAAGCTCGCCGACCAGCTTGGCAGCTTTGCCGGACAAACCGTCAGCGGCAGCGTGCGCGAAGTCAAAATCGACTTCGAAGGCGCGCTGAGCCGCCTGAACGTGCGCCCGCTGGTGTCGCTGGTCGTGGCGGGGCTGCTCAAGCCTTCGATGGAAGGCGTCAATATCGTCAGCGCGCCTGCCAAGGCAAAAGAGCTTGGCATCGCCATCAGCGAGACCAAACGCGAAAAGGCCGAGGGCTATCACACCCTGCTGCGCGTCACCGTCGTCACCGACAAGGGCGAACACAGCGTGGCGGGTACTGTCTTTGGCGAAAACAACGGCCGCATCGTCAATATCGACGGCGTGCCGACCGAGGCGGGCCTTGGCGCGCATATGCTTTACATCCGCAACCATGACAAGCCGGGCCTGATCGGCGCCGTCGGCACCTTGCTGGCCGAAGCTGGCATCAACATCGCCGATTTCAACCTTGGCCGCATTCCGGGGCAAAATAAAGCACTTGCACTGGTGGCCGTGGATGACCCTATCCCCCATGAAGTTGTTGAGAAAATTGCCACCCTGGCGCAAGTGGAGCGTGTACAGGCCCTGCGTTTTTCGCTATAATGGGTGTATGAAGGGAACGACTCTGGCTTGGATGTGCGTCTTTTTGGGGGCTTTAACGCTGTCCCCCATGCTTTCGCATGCAGCCATTGGCGAAAACCGCACCGCTGGCACCGCGCAGGTTAACCTGTCTGCCAGCGCCATCCGCGATCAGATCGAAACCCAGTATAATCCCCGCCGCGCGGAGCGCGTGCAACTGGCCTCCGCCGCCGCCGCGCCGACGCAGTTGCTGCCCGAAGAAGAAGCCCTGCCCGCCGACGTTTCCAGCCTCAAGGCCGCCAAAGTGGTGGTTTACAAGGCCGAACGCCGCATGGACCTGCTTGACGCGCGCGACCGCCCGATCCGCAGCTATCAGGTCTCCCTTGGCAAAAATCCCGTTGGCGACAAGCAACAGCAAGGCGACAACCGCACGCCCGAGGGGCTTTACAACATCGACTGGCGCAACCCGCAAAGCGCCTATCACCTGTCGATGCGCATTTCCTACCCCAACAAGAACGACCTGTGGCGCGCCAAGCGTCAGGGCGTCAATCCGGGCGGCGACATCTTCATCCACGGCCTGCCCAACGGCCGCGGCTGGAAACGCTGGAAGTATAACAAAAGCCGCGACTGGACCAACGGCTGCATCGCCGTCTATGACGACGAGATCCGCGAGATCTGGGGACTGGTGCCCGATGGCACGCCCATCCTTATCAAGCCTTAATCATTTACTTGAAATATTTTCTATATCTTCCTGATCCATCAGGAAATAGAGGTTTATCTATTACATGAGCAAAGCCTTCACTTCCGAAAACGACGAAGCACTGCTGGATGACGAGCCGGAAAACGATGCCGATACCATCCCTGCCGGCGTCAAGAATTACATGACCCCGCAGAGCCACGCGACACTGCAGACCGAGCTGAACTGGCTGCTGCGCGACGAACGCCCGCGCATTACCGAGATCGTCAGCTGGGCGGCGGGCAACGGTGACCGCTCGGAAAACGGCGATTATATCTTTAACAAGAAACGTCTGCGCGAAATCGACCGCCGCATCCGCTATCTCATCAAGCGGCTGGACAGTGCCGAGGTCGTCGACCCCAAACGCCAGCAAGGCCTGCAGCAGGTCTTTTTTGGCGCAACCGTGACCTATGCCAACGTCGATACCGACAAGGAAACCACCGTGACGCTGGTCGGTGTGGACGAAGCCGATTTGTCCAAGGGCAAGATCAACTGGCTGTCCCCCGTGGGCCGCGCGCTGATGAAAGCCAAGGTCGGTGACGAGGTCACCGTGCGCACCGAAGGCGGCCGCGACGTACTGGAAGTGCAGGAAATCGCATATATCGTTGAAAAACAGGCGTGAAATAACCCGCCTTTTTCAGCCTTGCCTTGACTGGCCGAACCCTCTATTTTCCCCGCTATGACAAAAGATCGCACAATTCATATCGTCGGTGCCGGCATGGCCGGATCCGAAGCCGCATGGCAGGCCGCCAACGCGGGCGCCAAGGTCGTCCTGCACGAAATGCGCCCCGTACGCAAAACCGACGCCCACCATACCGACCATTTCGCCGAGCTGGTTTGCTCGAACTCCTTTCGCTCCGACGATGCCGAATATAACGCCGTCGGCCTGTTGCACGAGGAAATGCGCCGCGCCAATTCACTGATCATGGCGATGGGTGACAAGCACAAGGTCCCCGCCGGATCGGCCCTTGCGGTCGACCGCGATGCCTTTGCTGAAGATGTCACCAAGACGCTTGGCGAACACCCCAACATCACCATCGAACGCGGCGAGATCGCGGGCCTGCCGCCCGCAGAGTGGGACAACGTCATCATCGCGACCGGCCCCCTGACCTCGCCCGCGCTCTCCGGCGCCATCCGCGAACTGTCGGGTGAGGAAAGCCTTGCCTTCTTCGACGCCATCGCGCCCATCGTCTACAAGGACAGCATCGACTTTTCCAAGGCGTGGTACCAGTCGCGCTACGACAAGGGTGATGGTAAGGATTATATCAACTGCCCGATGGAAAAGGCCGAATACTATGCCTTTATCGACGCGCTGATCGCGGGCGAGAAAACCGAATTCAAGGAATGGGAAAAAGACACCCCCTATTTCGAAGCCTGCCTGCCCATTGAAATCATGGCCGAACGCGGGCGCGATACCCTGCGCTGGGGCCCGATGAAATCTATCGGCTTGATCAACCCCAACGCCACCGAATTCCCGCGCCCCTGGGCGGTAGTGCAGTTGCGTCAGGATAACAAGCTCGGCACGCTCTACAACATGGTCGGTTTCCAGACCAAGCTGAAGTACGCCCAGCAGACCGAGATCTTTCGCATGATCCCCGGCCTTGAAAACGCCGAATTCGCGCGCCTTGGCGGTATCCACCGCAACACCTTCATCAACAGCCCCAAGCTGCTCGACGACACCCTGCGCATGAAGAAAATGCCGCGCCTGCGCTTTGCCGGTCAGGTCACGGGATGCGAAGGCTATGTCGAAAGCGCCGCCGTCGGTTTGATGGCGGGCCGCTTTGCCGCAGCACAACTGGATGGGCAAGACATCGCCACCCCGCCCGTCACTACGGCGATGGGGGCGTTGCTCAACCACATCACCACCGGCGCCAATGCCGACACCTTCCAGCCGATGAACGTCAACTTCGGCCTGTTCCCGCCGGTCGAGGCACCGCCCAAGATCGGCAGCCGCGAGCGCAAAAAGCTCTATACCGCGCGCGCACTGGCCGATTTCGACGGCTGGATCAAAGAATGGAAAACCGCCGCATAAAATGCGCCTGCACTTCAGGCAAACAAAATGCGCAGCTCTTTGAAAACCGGCGGAACCCTGAGCGCCGGAGCAAACAGGTCAAACCCCGCCTTTTCGATCTGGCGCAGGTACATTAGCGCCAGCTTGCGGTGCCCGCGCGCAACGCGCGGCAGGTTGGTGGCGGGTTTTTCAAGCCGCGCGCGCGCTTCGGATGCGACATCGCGCACCACAGGCACAAAAGATTCAAGCTCCTTGCCCTCGTAATGGCGATGGATCATCGGCAGACGGTCGGCGGGCAGATAGCAGCGGCGTTGCGACAGGTGCAGCGGCGTTGCGCGCAACAGCCCCGTCAGCGCATAGCCGACGGCAATGTCGGTGACCTCCGCCTTGCTGTCCGGTGCCGCGATCGCGCATGACAGTTCCAGCAGCGGCGTCATGGTGTAATCGGCATAATAGACCAGCCCCTGCATATTGGCGGGCAAGCGGTCCTCAAGGTCGAATTCACGCGCATAGATCAGTGCGTCAAGGCGCTCCTGCGCCAAGCCGTGCGTATAAACCGCCTTTTGCAGGCCCGCGATGACGGGATGCTCTGGCACATCGGCACCCGCCGTATAGATGGCCGCAACCGCATCGCGCCACCATTGCAGGCGGATCAGGCCAAGCTGCGTTTCGGTCACAACCTCGCGCGTCTTGGCGATTTCATGGTTAAAGGCGTAAAGCGCGCACAGGTCGTCACGCACAGCCGCAGGCGCAAGCAGAGAGAGCAAAAAGCGGTCGGGATCGTGGCGGCGGACAATGTCGCCGCACGCAGACGTAGCCTGACTCATTTATAGCCCGACTTGTTGCGGATATCGTAGGTGTTCTTATTGACCGTACCCGGCTTCACGCGCGGCAGGGCCAGTTCCGGATCGGCAAGGAAATCGCGGTAATAGCCGATGGGAAACGGGTGGTATTTGTCCTTCAGCTCGACCGAACCGAGGATGGTGGCAAAGACCGGCGCCCAGCGGTTATAGCTTTCAAGCTTTGATGCGCAGCTCGACAGATAAAGATGATCGGCATAAAGGCTTGCGAACATCACGCCATACATCGGCGTGCCGTTGTCGTTGTAGACATAGCGCGCCGCCGTGGCGTCGCCCTTGCCGCCCATGCTGGCGGGGGCGTAATAGGCCGTCAGCTGCGCATTGGCGTATTGCGCGATCTGGTCGCGGAAAAAATCTTCGGTCAGGAACTGCACCACGGCTTCGTCGACCAGGCGCTTGGGATACATCAGCGCACGGCCATCGTGGCTGACCTGCATGCTGCACACGGGCTTGTCCTCGACAAGAGGGCCGGCAATGCGCAGATAGGTATTGGCGTTATCGGGGGTTTGCACGCGCCATGTGTCGGGAAACGACATGGTGAAATCGCCCTTGGGGTCCTGCCAGATGAACGTATCGGCCTTGGCGGCAAGCGGCAGCAACGCAACAAGGGTTGCCAGACCGGCGGCGATAATAACATTGCGCATCGTAATCATACCTCGGGCGGTTGTTCGTTGGTAACTATTGTGGCCTTTTTGGCCCGTTTAGGGAAGAGCGCCTGAAGCGTTTGCAGCGACAGCGCGCCGGAAGCGAACAGGCCGATGCCATAAACGCCCCCGCCCAGCGCCAGAACGCCCAAAACGCCCAGCAACTGGTTGACCTGCCCCGCCTGCGCCAGATACGGCAGCACCGCATGCGACGCGCCCCACAGCACCGCACCCATCAGTACGGTCAGCGCCGCGATTTCTGCCGCGCGGCCGAAACTGGCGTGGTCGATCATCAGCATACCCCGTTTATGCAGCTTGATGGCCAATAGTGCGACATTCACCCATGCTGTCGCACCCGTTGCCAGCGCGATGCCGACATGGCCTAGCCCCTGCTCCTTGAGCAACTGGCTGAGCAATAACGCAAGGCCCGTGTTCATCACCGCGCAGATCACCGCATAGCGCACGGGCGTCGCGGTATCATGCTGCGCAAAAAAGGCAGCGCTGAGTAGCTTGGCCAGAATGAAGGCCGGCAAACCGATAGAGTAGCCCATCAGCGCCATCGCGGCCTGATAGCTGTTGTCTTGCGTGAATTCGCCACGCACGAACAGCACCTGCATGATCTCCGGCGCCATCAGCAGATAGGCGACCGTGGCAGGCAACGCCAGCATCAGCGATAGTTCAAACCCCTGACGGAACAGGCGCGGTGCGGCTTTTTCATCGTCGCTGGCCAGCGCGCGCGTCAGCATCGGCAAAATCGCGGTGCCGATAGCGATGCCCACGACGCTGAGCGGCAGCTGGTACATGCGATCGGCATAGTACAGGAACGAGATCGCCCCCACCGGCAGCAACGATGCGATGATCATGTCGACGAAAATATTGATCTGGGCAATGCTTGCGCCAAAGATACCGGGCGTCATCTTGCGAAACAGCATGCGGATTTGCGGGGTCAGCGCAGGCTTGCGCAGGCGCAGGCGGATGCCAAGCTTGCGGCAGCACCACAGCAGCCAGCCGAATTGCAACACGCCCGCGACCGCAACGCCCCAGGCCATCGCATGCCCTGCCGAGCCAGCGAAATCGGCAAAATACAGCATCGCCACGATCAATGTCAGGTTGAACAGCACAGGTGCCGCCGCAAAGGGCCCAAAGCGGTCAAACGAATTGAGGATACCGCCCAAAAGCGAGGTCAGCGACATCAACAGAATATAAGGGAACGTGATGCGTGACAGCTCGACAGCCAGCGCATAGCGTTCCGGCGTGCTGCCAAAACCGGGCGCGATCAGCATCAACACCCACGGCATGGCAACAATGGCCACAATGGTAAACGGGATCAGCACGGCCAGCATCATCGCCTGCGCCTCCTCGGCAAAGCGTATCGCCTGCGCGCGGCCATCTGTTTCAAGTTCCTTGGCGAACAACGGCACGAATGACACGCTGAACGCACCCTCTGCCGTCATCTTGCGGAAAAAATTCGGTAGTTTGAGCGCAACGAAGAACGCATCCGCCACCGGCCCCGCGCCAAGATAAGTTGCGGTCAGGATGTCGCGGGCAAACCCGCACAGACGGCTGAGGAGTGTCATGCCGCCGACGGTGGCGATGGCTTTGTAAAAGGACATGTGCGCTTACTTATATTCTTGAGCGGTGATACCAATCTCTGCCTTGATAAATAGCATTGTTTTTCAATCTATTACAAAGAATTTGCCATACCCAAACGCCTCTTGCCTTAAAGAGAGATTATGAATATAGTCAGCACATTGCTTTTCAATGGTTTCCCCGATGTCGCTTGCCGCTGCCCTCAAACGCATTTTGCCGTTCTTTACGCCCGAAAATCTGGCGCGCACAAAGATTGACTATGCACCCAAACCGGGGGAAACCGCGCTTCTGATTATCGACGTGCAGCGCGAATACTGTGCGCCGCTCGGCCCGCGCGGCACCTTGAAAACACGCAAGATTTCAAGCGACATCAAGCGCCTCACCCCGGCTTTTCGCGCGGCAGGCATCCCGACTTACGTGGTCTATTACGACGACGCCGACAAGCCGCTGGGCAAGGTCGATTTCTACAAAGTCAAACCCGGCCCGCAGGACATTGCCGTGCGCAAATATACCGACAGCGCCTTTCGCAGCGGCAAACTGCGTGGCTTGCTTGAGGAACACGGACGCAAGAAATTGCTGGTCTGCGGCTTTAACCTCAGCGCCTGCGTCGCCCAGACCATCGAGGATGCACGGCGCGAAGGCTATGACGTCACCCTGCTCAGCGACCTGACGGGCAACGACAGCATGAACGGCGACGGCAGGCGCGCGTTAGCGAAAATGACCGAACTTGGCGTTGAAATCACGACTGCAAAACAGGCCCTGCGCGCCCTGCACTGACTTGCGCGATCCCCGCTTTCCATCCTATGGTGAACCCCATGAGCAAAGCCCAGAAAAAGAACAAGGAAGCCGACTGGTTCGGCTACACCAAAACCGACGCCGACCAGAAAAAGAAACTGGTCGAAAAGGTCTTCGCCAACGTCGCCGATAAATACGACGTCATGAACGACCTGATGTCGGGCGGCATCCACCGCATCTGGAAGAACCGCCTGATCGGCCTGATGCAGCCCCGCGCCAGCCGCCGCCTGTTAGATGTTGCGGGCGGTACGGGCGACATCGCCTTTCGCTACCGCGCCAAGGCCGGCCCCGATGCCGACATCACGGTCTGCGACATCAACCCTGCCATGTTGCGCGTCGGGCAAGACCGCGCGGTTGATCGCGGCTATGTGAGCGGCATTCGCTGGGTCGAAGGCAACGCCGAAAAACTGCCCTTTGACGACAACAGCTTTCACGTCTACTCCATCTCCTTCGGCCTGCGCAACGTGCCGAAAATCGACGATGCACTTGAAGACGCCTATCGCGTGCTGGCGCCCGGCGGGCGTTTCTTCTGCCTTGAATTCAGCCGTGTGCAAAACGACAAGCTGCGCTGGCTGTATGACCGCTATTCGTTCTCGGTCATTCCTAAAATCGGCGAGCTGGTGGCAAGCGACCGCGACAGCTACCAGTATCTGGTCGAAAGCATCCGCCAGTTCCCGCCGCAGGACGAGCTGAAGTCCCGCATGGAAAGCGCGGGGTTCGAGGATGTGCGCGTCATCAATCTTTCCGGCGGCATCGCCGCCATCCACATCGGCTACAAATACTAATAAGGATTGCATTCATGGCTGCACGCATCACCGTCGACCTCTGCCCCCTGCCACATTTTGACGGCCTCAACCTGCCTAATTTCGCCACTGTGTCGTCGGCGGGTGTCGATCTCGAAGCCGCCGTAACCGAACCGCTAACGCTCAAGCCGGGTGCGCGCGCACTGGTTGCCACAGGCCTGAGCATGGCATTGCCCCAAGGATACGAGGCGCAGATCCGCCCGCGCTCGGGCTTTGCCTATAAAAACGGCGTGACCGTGCTTAACAGTCCCGGCACCATCGATGCCGATTACCGCGGCGAGGTCAAAGTCCTCCTTATCAATCACGGCGATCAGGATTTCGTCATCGAGCGCGGCATGCGCATCGCCCAG
>JAEXMB010000094.1 GCA_023444705.1 Pseudomonadota bacterium
GCACTGTCGCGCGTTCGTTGGCGGAGGTTGCGTTCCAGTCCGCAAAGGCGGCGGCGGTGACGTCAAGCGCCTGACGCATGGTGGCGGCATCGGCCATTGCGACGGTGCCCATGCTGCGGCGGTTGTCGGTGGGGTCCAGCACCTTGACAGCGGTACCGGTGCTGACGGTCTTGCCGCCGATCAGCGGGGCTGCGCTATAGATGCGCTGGCTGTGCTTTTCGACCTCGGCCAGCAACGGCTGGCTTACGGGCGTATTGGCGAATTCGACACCCCATGAATTGTCGCGGTCGTGATAGACATCGCGCGGCAGGGCGATTTTCGGGTGCGGCTTGCTGACCAGTGCGCCGATGTAGTCCACGGGATCGACCAGCATTTCATCAATAGGCACTTTGTCGTTTTGCAGGCGGTTGACGAAGTTGGTGTTGGCGCCGTTTTCAAGCAGGCGGCGCACCAGATAGGGCAACAGGTCCTGATGGCTGCCAACAGGGGCGTAGACGCGGCAGGGATATTGACCCGCCCCGAAACCGACAAGTTGATGGTAAAGCGCTTCGCCCATGCCGTGCAGGCGCTGGAATTCAAAGCCGCTTTGATCCGCACCCGCCATGTCGATGATGGCGGCGACGGTATAGGCATTGTGCGTGGCGAACATGGGGTAGAGAACGTCGCGGTGGCCCAGCATCTTGCGCGCACAGGCAAGGTAGGACACATCGGTTGCGGCCTTGCGCGTGTAGACAGGATAGCCCGGCAGGCCGTTGACCTGCGCGTATTTGACCTCGCTGTCCCAATACGCACCCTTGACCAGACGCACCATCATGCGGCGGTTGCTGTCGTGGCACAGGCGTGCGACCCAGTCGACCAGTTCGGGGCAGCGCTTCTGATAGGCCTGAATGGCAAGGCCGAAGCCATCCCACTGGCCCAGCAGCGGGTCGCTGAAGACCTGCTCGATGATGTCCATCGACATTTCAAGGCGGTGCGCTTCCTCGGCATCGACGGTCAGGCCGATGTTATAATGCGCGCATTTGACGGCCAGCGTGCGCAGCTTTTCAACCAGCATCGGCACGCAGACATGACGTTGCGCGTATTCATAGCGGGGGTGGATGGCCGACAGCTTGACGGAAATGCTGGGTGCCTGAATAACGCCGCGGCCTGCCGCGGCCTTGCCGATGCGGTCAATCGCGTCTTCGTAAGCCTTGAAATAACGCTCGGCATCTTCGCTTGTGCGAGCCCCTTCGCCCAGCATGTCGTAGGAATAGCGATAGCCGAGTTTTTCGCTGTCTTTGGCACGCTCGAGCGCTTCGTCGATGGTGCGGCCCATGACGAATTGCTGGCCCATGATCTTCATCGCATGCAGCATGGCCTGACGCACGACGGGTTCGCCCAGCTTGGACACCAGCTTGCCCGCAAAGCCGGCAACGCCGTCCTTGCCTGCGTCTTCGTCGACGTCGGCGATCACCTTGCCCGTCAGCATCAGCGCCCAGGTCGAGGCGTTGACGAACAGGTCATCGGCCTTGCCCATGTGCTGCTCCCACGAGGCCGAGCCGATTTTGTCGCGGATCAACATGTCGGCGGTGGCACTGTCGGGAATGCGCAGGAGCGCTTCGGCAAGGCACATCAGCGCGATGCCTTCCTTGGTGGTCAGGCCGAATTCGTTGAGGAATTTATCGACACCGCCAAAGGTGCGGCGGTTATCGCGCACATGCTGGATGAGGTTGCGCGCGCGCTCCTTGATACGGGCCTTGGCGGGGGCGTCATAGCCCTCCAGCAACGCCAGCAGGCGCGCCACCGCCTTGTTTTCGTCCAGATGGTAGACGGCCATCATCTGCTGCATGAGGGTTTGGGTGTCGGGCAGGCTGTTGGCGGGGGTGTGCAGGGCGGGCATGGTGGCTGTTTTCATGTTTAAAACCATAGGTTTAATGAAGGGGTGGTATTCACTATAGACCTCTTTGCGGGCTTTGCCAGCAGGCAAATGGCGCGCCCGGGGCGGGCCTGAAAAATAACGCTATTTTAATCAGTTACGGCTAAAATACGCTTATGTTAAATTTTGGAGGCATTTCCGACGCATTCTCAGAAGCCGCAGCCCATCCGGCAGCGGCGGCGGAAACGCACCTGCGCCATGCCTTCAGCGACGTGTTCCGTGATGACCTCGACACCACCGTTGCGCGCGTCAAGGATGTGCTGCAGGCGATGGGTTTGCCGCTGCCAGCCGATGGCGCGATCGTTTCGGGGGCGGTGGGCACGCTGATACCGCTTGATGAATTCGGTTTGATGCTGCGCATCGAGCAAAGCGACAGCAAGCTCGCCGTCGGCCAGCGTGTGGATGCGCACCCGATGGTGTTGCAACCCTTGGGGCAACGCAGCCTGACCGACGGGGCGGTGCTTGAAATCTGTGCCGGCTGCCGCATGACCGACAAAGAAGAATACTCGCGCCTGCTGGCCGACAGGTTGCCGCAGACGGGTGTGGATTTCTGGGATGACGGCGTGACCAACATCGGGCTGCTGCCCTTTAAAACGCCGCAATATCCCGAAGGCGTGCCGGTGGTGATCGACCGTCTGGCCGTTGACAGGCTTGCGGGCGGCGTGGCGCCGCTTAAGGACGCGCTGGCGGCCTTTGGCCTGCAGGAAGACATGCAGGCGCGCTATCAGCCGCTCAAGGATGCTTTTGCGGCCGCGTGGCCACAGGATGCGGACAGACCCGATACTGCGGCCTTCACGCGTTTTCTGACACTGGCGGAGGAATTCAAGGCACGCGGGGATCTGGTCGCGGGCTGGGCGGGGCCAGAGAGCAAAAACAGCGGCGACAGTTTTGAAGAAGACAAATCGCGCAAGGTTGCCGATGCCGGAAAAACCTATGCACGCCAGATGACGGGTGGTGCGCCATGACGACCTTCC
Source organism: Pseudomonadota bacterium (assembly GCA_023444705.1). Classification (GTDB taxonomy): domain Bacteria; phylum Pseudomonadota; class Alphaproteobacteria; order Micavibrionales; family UBA2020; genus JAEXMB01. The sequence continues at coordinate 2,890 of JAEXMB010000094.1, forward strand.
GCCGGATTGCCGAGACCTTTGGCCTCGCCGCAACGCCGCCGCAACCGCCCGACGACAGGCCGCTGCGCGATGCCTTGCGCCATAGTTTTGGCGACGATCTGGACCGCACGACGACGCGCGTGAAAGAGGTGCTGGAGGCGATGGGTTTGCCATTGCCGCGTCGCGGTGCGGTTATAACGGGTTCGGAAGGGGCGCTGATGTTCCTTGACGATTACGGCATCATTTTGCGCGTGGAGCTGACCGACGACCTGTTGCGCAAAGGCGAGCGTATTGACGACCATCCGATGGTCTTGCAGCCGCTTGGCCAGCGCAAGCTCACCGAATATGCAGTGCTGGAAATCTGCCCCGGCGTGCATGTGACCAAGGATAAAAAGGTGCGCGATGTGCTGTTTGAAAAACTGCCGCAAAGCGGTGTCAGCATGTGGGATTTTCAGGTTTGCAATGCCGGTGTGCTGCCCATCCGTCTGCCGCAATTTCCCGATGGCGTGCCGGTTGTGATCGACCGCCTTGCGGTAGAGCGCCTGAGCGAGGGCACACGCGAGGTCAAGGACGCGCTGTCCGTTTTTGGATTGGCGCAGGATGTGCAGCAGATGGCCTATGGCGCGCTTAAGCAAAGCTTTGCTACGGCATGGCCGCAGGGGCAGGACAAACCCGACCCGCAGGCGTTCAGGGATTTCCTGCAACAGTGCATCCGCCACAAGGGGCTTGGCCATCTGGTATCGGGCTGGGCGCGCGACCCCAATGCAGGGCCGAACGACTGGATGTATGAAGACACCAAGCGCAGCTGGGCCGCGGATGCAGGATACCTTTATGCGCAACAGATCAAACAACCTGCGCGCTAGGCGGCTGGTGTCGCAAACAAAAAAGGCGTATCCGGGGATACGCCTTTTTGAATGCCCGTATGCCGTCGCGCTTAGTGCTTGGCGGGGATCTCGTTGATCGCCTCGTTGATCAAGCCGGCGCCGTTTTTGTTCATGGCGTCGCGCAGCAGTTGCTCTGCCGCTTTGGCGGCAAGGTCGGCGGCCTGGCGGCGCAGTTCGGAAACAGCGGCGTTTTCCGCGCGTGCGATGCGCTCCAGCAGTTGTTCTTCGCGGCGTTTTTGGTGTTCATCCATTTTGCGGTCGGCATCGGCCTGAATACGCTCGGCAGATTCCTTGGCGTTTTCGATGATGCGTTGCGCGGTTTGCAGGGCGTCGCGGTGCTGGCGCTGGGTTTCGGCCAGCAGGTCCTGCGCCTGGTTGCGCAGGCGCTCGGCTTCGTCCAGTTCGTGTTTGATGCGCGCGGTGCGTGCATCGAGCATGCTCAACAGCGGGGCGCGGCCCTTGACGTAGGCAAGGATGGCAAAGCCCAGCGTCGACAGCAGGACCCAGAACGCCGTATCGCCAAATAGTCCGTGATGTTCCATGTCTTGATCTCCTTGGCCGGCTTAGGCGGCTTTGTCCATCTGGGCTTTGACGGCGGGCAGGGCATCGGCCTTGGTCAGGTGGGTTTTGGCAACCTTGTTCGCCATGTCGGCGGCGACTTCGGCGGCAATGTCAGCCAGCGAGTTGAGCGCCTCGGCCTTGGCTTTGGCGATGCTGCTTTCAGCCGTGGCAACACGCTCGCGCGCATGCTCGGCAAAGCGGCTGTTGTCGGCGCTGGCGCGGTCGGATGCCTTCTGCTCGGC
>JAEXMB010000042.1 GCA_023444705.1 Pseudomonadota bacterium
AACAACCCATAAAAAACGGCCCGGGCCCCGCCCCCCCGCCAAAGACATGAAGGCCCAGGCCGAGGCTGGCCAGACGCTGTCCGCCATCGCCAAGGCCGCCAAGGCCAGCGGCGACGCCGTCAAGTCCAAAGCCGTCTTCACCGCCTCGACCTACAGCGAGGACGAGATGGACGTTGAGCTGGCCGATGCGGCCTTCAAGGCCCCCGGCAACGCGCTGGTCGGCCCCGTCAAAACGCCCTTTGGCTGGCACCTCATGAAGATCGTCAGCGTCACCCCTGCCCGCACGCAACCGCTGAGCGAAGCACGCGCGCACATCGAAAAAGAACTGGCCGACGAAATCAACGGCGAGGCGCTTTATAACCGCGCCACCGAAATCGACGATCTCGTCGCCGGCGGCGCGACGCTTGACGACGTGGCCAAGCAATACAAACTCAAGCTGCACAGCTTCAGCGACGTGACCTCCGAAGGTACGGACAAGAACGGCAAAAAGATTGAAAGCAAACTGCCCGCTTTCGCCAAGATCGTCGAAACCGCCTATACGCTTGACGAAGGCCGCACCAGCCAGCTGACCGAAACCAGCGACGGCGCGTTGCTGCTGATCTCGACCACCTCGGTCACCAAGGCGCAGGAGCAACCCTTTGAAGCCGTGCGCAACGAAGTGGCCGACAGCCTGCGCCTGAAGAAAATGGGCGAGCTGTTCGACGCCAAGAGTGCGGAGATCACCGAAAAGATGCAACTGGGTGAATCCTTCGAAGCGGTCGCCAAACGTCTTGGCAAGCGTGTCAGCTCTACCGGACTTGTCCAGCGCGCAACCACGCCCGCCAAGGCGGGGATCGAGCGCGGCGTGCTGCCCGCGCTGTTCTCGCTTGATAAAGTCGGCCAGACCACCGCCGTCAGCGGCGAGGAAAAAGTCACCATCCTGCGTCTTGCCGAGCGCAAGACCGATACGCCCAAGGATGCCAAAAAAGAAGACGTCGCCAACCTGCGCATGACGCTGGACCGCGCCGTCAAGAACGACATCCTCGAGCAATACCGCGCTTACCTGATGGAAAAATACAAGGTGACGATCAACGAGGAACTGGTCACGCGCATGTATGCGCGCCGCGACACCGACGACAACATGTAATCAGGGCGACGGCGCAGCCGCTGTCTGGCGTACGGCCTGCAAAACGTCTTTGCGGCGTTCTTTCAGCAGGTCACCCAGACGCACGACCTCTATGCCTTTTTCCTTCAACGTGGGCAGCCATGACGCCAGCCCTTCGATCGTGACATCCTTGGGATGCCCGATGGCGATGGCGACGCCGTGGCGGCGGGCGTCATGTTCCACAAGCGCCAGCGCCTTGGCCACCGCCTGCGGCGTTTCGACGTGATCGATAAAGACATCGCGTTGCGCCGTCAGCACGCCCGCTTCCGCCGCGACCTGTCCGGCGATACTTTTGGCATGCGTTTTTGAATCAAGAAAAAACAGCCCGCGCTTGCGCAGCTCGGCCATCAGCATCTCAAGCCCGGCGCGGTCCTGCGTGAAGCGGCTGCCCATATGGTTGTTGATGCCGCTATACCCATCAAACGCGTCAAGGTTGGCCAGAATGCGCGCGCGCAATTCAGCTGCGGGAATATCGCCGCGCAGAACGTTGGGGCCGGGATCGATATTGGCGCCTTCGGGCAACATCGGCACGTGCATCATGATCTCATGCCCCATCGCCGCCGCTGCATCGGCCTGTTGCTGCACATTATGCGCATAAGGCAGATACGACAGCGTCAATGTCGACGACAGGCGGGCCATGCGCGCGCTGCGTTTCTTGTCGACCCCCATGTCGTCGATGACGATGACCACGCGCATGCGCTGGTGGATATTATCCGCACTCTGGCGCGGGCCGGCCGCAAGCCAGGCGATCATGAACGGGCTTTCGGCCAGCGCGCAATTTTGCGCAGGCGCAGGTTCAACCGGCGCATCCGCCAGTTTTTCCTCGTAAACCACCTGCGCGTCGTCGTCAGCCGTGACCGGCGTGTACCAGATGATACCGTCGTCCCGCTGCGCCGCCGCATGCGTCTGTGGCGCGAACAACGCCATGCCCAGCGCCATCAGCAGCGCGTATGCCGTAAGATTGCGAAACATCGCTCCCGCTTACTCCGTTTAACCCCATAAAGGGGCATATTGGGCATTTTCGCCCCTGCACGCCAGCATAATATGCGCTTGACACAGAGGGCGAACTAAAATAGAACAAAAGAAGAATTAGAGTTGCAAGGGGTTTTCGGGAGACTTCACATGCTGACCAAGAAACAACGCGATTTACTGCAGTTTATCAACGACTACACCCGCAAAACGGGCCTGTCGCCGTCGTTCGAGGAAATGAAAGCGGGGCTCGACCTGCGTTCCAAATCCGGCATCCACCGCCTGATCAACGCGCTGGTCGAACGTGGCTTTCTGGCCCGCCTGCCTAACAAGGCCCGCGCGCTCGAAGTCGTCAAACTGCCCGAAAGCATGACCGCGACGGCAACGACTGGCGCAACGGCGCCACAACGTATCGCCAGCGTCAGCAATTTCAAAAAGGCCCCTGCCAACGTCAACGAGGTCGTGGCCATCCCCTTGCAAGGCAAGATTGCCGCAGGCACGCCAATAGAAGCCCTGCGCCAGGATCATGACACCATCGACGTTCCCATGAGCATGCTGGGCATGAACGCCTGCTACGCCCTGACCATCGAAGGCGATTCAATGATCAAGGCCGGCATCATGGATGGTGACATCGTCATCATCGAAAAATGCGACCGCGCGAAGGACGGCGATATCGTCGTGGCGCTTGTGGACGAAGAAGAAGTCACGCTCAAGCGCCTGCGCCGTGAAATCGGCTCTGTCGTTCTCATGCCCGAAAACGACGCCTATCAGCCTATCCGCCTTGACCCCAACCGCGTGCGCATTCAGGGCAAGCTGCGCAGTCTGTTCCGCAATTATTGATCTGATTTCCGCTGTGTCTTTTGCGCCAGCATGGGCACCCACGGCCGTTGCCCGCGGCTATCGGATACGCGCGCGATGCGCACTGTTGCGCGCGCTGTATAAACCGCATGCGCGCCGCGATAGCGCAGATCATCGCGATCGATCATCATCCGGCGTTTCGCAGGGCATAGCGCATTGTCAAGCCTGACATCGGGTGCAATGAATACATCAGCCACCGCGCAATCCAGTGCCACGGCTTCCGGCGTTTTGACCAGCGAAATGACGATGCCGTTACTTTCAAACAGGCATGCCTTGCTGTCGCACTGCATGACGCCTGCGGCAACGGCATCTTCCCAGTCGCCCGCCGCCTTTTGGTCCTGCCGTGCGCCCTCCCGCTCCAGCCATGCGCTGGCGACGAATTTCTCGCGCCTTGGATAGGACAGCCATATACGCCCTGCACTGTCGATGATCGCGGCCTGACGCCCGCTGTCAGCAACCAGCACCGCCGGATGCGGCGTCAGCCACAGCGCGCCGCAAAACGCGACAGCGACAGGCACAAGCCCAAGCCACCGCCACCAGCCGCGCCAGATGCATATCCACAATGCCCCGACCGTAAACACCGCCAGCCACACCGCGCCAAAACTGTTGGCCGTCAGCACCGCGTGCCGCCATGCAGACGTGACATCGACGATCCACATGATGACGACCATGCTTTGCTCCGTCACCCACAGGGCCGGACCTTCAAGGCCAAAGGGCATCAGCAGGCACGCCAGAATGCCAAAAGGGAGGGTGATGACGCTTGAAAGCGGCACCGCGATCATGTTCGACACCAGCCCCGCCAGCAACGGCACCTGCCCGAAGTGATAGATGACGTAGGGCGCGGTCGCCGCCGTTGCGATGACCGTGGTCAGCAGACAGGCCACCATATAAACGCACGCCTTGTGCAGCAGTGTGGCGTCGCGCTCCGCCACCACCCATTTTCGCGCAACGCTTTCGTAAAAAGCGATCAGCGCCACCACGGCGGCGAAAGACATCTGAAAGCTCGGCCCGATCAGCGCCTCGGGCTGGACCAGCAGCAACGCCGCCGCCGCAAAGGCCGCAAGGCGCAGCGAAAACGGATCGCGGTCCAGCATGATTGCCAGCATCACCACACAGGCCGTGATGACCGAGCGTTCCGCCGTGATCGGCGATCCGATCAGCAGCAGATAGAACACCGACCCCGCCATCGCGAAAACGGCGCTGATCTTTTTGATGGGCCAGTGCAGCGCCGCCCACGGCCACAGCGCCAGAAGGGCGCGCACCAGAAAGAAAAATGCACCCGTGACAACCGTGATGTGAAAACCCGAAATCGCCAGCAGGTGCGCAATGCCCGAGCGGCGGATTTTATCCCATGACTGCTCGGTGATCGCCTTGCTCTCGCCGATCAAAAACGCTGTCACCACGCCCGCAATGTCGGGGTCCTTGATCCCCGCCGCGATTTTCTTGCGGATGACATGGCGCAGGCTTTCAAAAAAATCGCTGCGCCCCGCATGGTCGACGACTTCAAGATCGCCGATTGCATAGCCGGTGGCACCCAGTCCCTGAAAATAGGCATGACGCTGGAAATCAAACGCCCCGGGCGCCACGGGTGCAGACAGCGGCAACAAGACTGCGCGCACGCGCACAGTATCACCCGCCTGCGGGTCGGCACTGTCCTTGTTCTTGAGCTTCACGCGCACGGTATCAGGCAGACGATCCCCCGCCTTGAGCCATCCCCCCGTCAGCCGCGCACTGGTCAGCGTCACCCGCAAAGCCTTTGGGAGTGCGTCCACCTCGACGATACGGCCTTCAACCGTTACGGGGCCGCTTTCACGCGCCAGCAAAACGGTATCAAGACTGTGCGTGCGCACATAAGCGGCAAGAAAGCCCAGCGCCACCATCAACAAGCATAGCCAGCCAAGCGCGCTCCAGCGCCCGCGTTTTGCCCACATGGCAACAGCACACACAGCCAGCACCGCCAGTGCCGCCCACGGCCCATCGGGTTCGTGGCGCAACCCGAAATACGCGCAAATGCCCAGCGCCAATGGCACCGGCAGCCACAGGCCCCAGCGGTCACGTTGTGCAAACAGGGCCAAAAACGCGCGTTCGGGCACGTTTGACAGCGCATTTCGCACTTGCGGCGGTATGATATTGACTATTGCCATAGAGCGCCTAACATACGCAAATATCTGACTAAAATCACGAGGATTTCAATGACCCGCGTTGTCACGCGTTTTGCGCCCAGCCCGACCGGATACCTGCACATTGGCGGGGCCCGCACCGCCCTGTTCAACTGGCTCTACGCCCGCCACTTCGGCGGCACTTTCCTGTTGCGTATCGAGGATACCGACCGCGCGCGCTCCACCCAGGAAGCGGTCGACGCCCTGCTCGACGGCCTGCGCTGGCTTGAGCTTGACTGGGAAGGCGAGCCGATCTTCCAGTTCGCGCGCATGGACCGCCACGCCGAAGTCGCCCACCAGCTGGTCAAACGCGGCATGGCGTATGAATGCTACACCCCCGCCGAGGAACTGGAAGCCATGCGCAACCAGTTGCTGGCCGAAGGCAAATCGCCCAACCTCAACACCTACCTGCGCGAACGCGCCGCCAGCGGCGACAAACCGGCAGGCGCGAAGCCAGTCATCCGCATCCTTGCGCCATCTGCCGGCGGCAATGACACCGAAATGCTGGTCACCGATGAAGTACAGGGCGAAGTGCGCGTGCCCTATACGCAGCTTGACGATATGGTGTTGCTGCGCTCCGACGGCACGCCGACCTATATGCTCTCGGTCGTGGTTGACGACCACGACATGGGCATCACCCACGTTATCCGCGGCGACGACCATCTGACCAATACCTTCCGCCAGCGCATGATCTATGACGCAATGGGCTGGCAGCCGCCGTCGTTCTCGCACGTGCCGATGATCCACGGACAGGACGGATCGAAACTGTCCAAGCGCCACGGCGCGGTCGGGCTTGAGCAATACCGCGACATGGGCTATCTGCCCGAGGCGATGCGCAACTACCTGCTACGCCTTGGCTGGGGCCACGGCGATACCGAGATTATTTCGACCGAAGACGCGATCAAGCTGTTCTCGCTCTCCGACCTTGGCGTGTCGCCCTCGCGCATGGATTTTGCCAAACTGGCGCACGTTAACGCGCATTACATCAAGCAATGCCCAGAAGACCGCCTGATGGAGCGCGTGCTGCCCTTCATCGAAGGCCAGCTGGGCGAAAAGCCTGACGAGCTGGGGCTCAAGCGTTTCCGCGCGGGCCTCAATGACCTGCGCGACCGCGCGCAGACGCTGATCGAGCTGGCGCATGCTGGAATCTTCTACCTCAAGAAGCGCCCCCTGTTGCTCGAACCCGACGCCGCCAAGACGCTTGACGACGATGCGCGCAAGATTCTTTCGGAAGTGCGCCAGACACTCAGCACCCTGCCAGATTTCCGCGCCGCAGCAATCGAAGGCAGCCTCAAGGAATTTTCGACCGCCAAAGCCTTGAAATTGGGCAAAATCGCCATGCCGCTCCGTTGTGCCATCACGGGTACGACCAGCAGCCCGTCGGTCTTCCATGTGGCTGAAATCCTTGGGCGGGAAGAAACTTTGGCCCGCTTGTCAGATGTGGCCTGACTCTTACCTTAATTTCGGATATAAATAACCGCCTTAAACATAACCGTCGAGACAATGCCTAATAACACAGATGGGAGACCCGCCTGATGCGTAAGCTTGTACTGAACACCTTCAAGAAGTTCCTGCCCCCTCTTTCGCGCACCGAAAAAGAAGCGCTTGAATCAGGCACCGTGGGCTGGGACGGCGAGCTGATCGGCGGACATCCCAACTGGAACAAGCTGTTCGAGCTGAACAAGCCCGAATTCACCGCCGAAGAACAAGCCTTCCTCGACGGCCCCGTGCAGAAACTCTGCGACATGATCGACAACTGGCAGGTCGCCTACGACAAGGACCTGCCGCCCGAAGTCTGGCAGTTCATGAAAGACAACGGCTTCTTCGGCCTTGAAGTGCCCAAGGAACATGGCGGTCTTGGCTTCTCCTCGCAACTGCACTCCGCCGTCGTCATGAAAGTATCAAGCCGCAACATCGCTGCCGGCGTGACCGTCGGCGTTCCCAACTCCCTCGGGCCTGCAGAGCTGATCCACAAATACGGCACCGACGAGCAAAAAGAACACTACCTGCCCCGCCTTGCCAAAGGCGTTGACGTCCCCTGCTTTGCCCTGACCGAGCCGGGTGCCGGTTCAGATGCGGGCAGCATCGAGGCGCGCGGCACGCTGTTCATGGACGGCAATAAACTGTCCGTCCGCCTGAACTTTGAAAAGCGCTATATCACGCTGGCGCCGATCTCGACCCTTGCGGGCCTTGCCTTCAAGCTCGAGGATCCCGACAACCTGCTGGGCCGTGGTCAAAAAGACCTCGGCATCACCGTTGCGATGATCAAGCGCGACACCCCGGGCCTTGAAATGGGCGCGCGTCACCAGCCGATGGACCTGCCGTTCATGAACGGTACGCTCAAGGGCAAAGACGTCGTCATCCCCGCCGACATGATCATCGGCGGCCCCGAGCGCGCCGGCGAAGGCTGGAAGATGCTCATGGAATGCCTGTCGGTCGGCCGCGCGCTGTCGTTGCCGGCGATGGGTGCCGCAGGTGCGCAGTTCTCGGCCTACACCACCGGCGCTTACAGCCGCGTGCGCCGCCAGTTCAACACCTCGATCAACAAGTTCGAGGGCATCGAGGAAGTCATGGGCCGCATGGCGGGCCTGACCTACATGATGAACGCGGCACGCCTTGCGACCCTGCAGATGGTCGATCAGGGCCAGGCCCCCGCCATTCCTTCGGCGATCCTGAAATACCACCTGACCGAAAACATGCGCCTGCTGGTCAACGACGCGATGGACATCCACGGCGGCAAGTCGATCATCAACGGCCCGCACAACTACTATAACGAACTCTACAAGGGCATTCCCGTCGCGATCACCGTCGAGGGCGCGAACATCATGACCCGCAACCTGATCATCTTCGGTCAGGGTTCGGTGCGCGCACACCCCTACCTGCTCAAGGAGATCAACGCCGCCAACGATGCTAACCAGAAAAAAGGCTTTGGCACGCTGGTCAAAACGCTGGCCTGCCACGTCGGCAACGCGATCAAGAGCATGGGCAAGAGTATCGGCCTTGGCGTCAGCCGCGGCCGCATGGCGAGTGTCCCCAAAGGTGTCGACAAAGAAACCCGCCGCTACTACCAGCAGATCAACCGTCTGGCGGCGTCGTTCAACTTCGCAGCCGATGCGACCCTTGGCACGCTGGGCGGCACGCTCAAGTTCCGCGAACGTACCTCGGCACGCCTTGGCGACGTGTTCAGCAACCTCTACATGGCCTCGACCGCGCTGTGGTACTTCGAGAAAATGGGCGCCAACAAGGAAGACCTGCCGCTGGTCCACTGGGCATGCACCAATGCTCTCTACAAGGCCGAACAGGCACTTGACGAGCTGCTGTCCAACCACCCCAGCCGCGCCGTCGGTGTGGCCCTGCGCCCCGTTATCTTCCCCACGGGCAAGGTACACAGCAAGCCGACCGACAAGATGGACCGCGCCGCAGCCGAAGTACTGACCACCCCCGGCCCCGCGCGCGACCGCCTGACCGCCAACCTCTACAAGCCGACCAACCCTAACGAGCCGCTGTTCAAGCTGGAAGAAGCCTTCAAGCTGAGCATCGAAACCGAAGGTCTGGAACGCAAGCTTGGCTCCGCCGTCAAGAAAGGCGCACTGCCGTCAGAGCTGACCCGCGCGCAATTGCTTGATGCAGCCGCGACCGCAGGCGTGCTGACCGAAGGCGAACTTGCCAGCCTGCGCAAGATGGATGCCCTGCGCCGCGACGTCGTGATGGTCGACAGCTTCGACCCCACCACGATCAGCGGCAACAAGGCGCCTACGCCCAAGCCCTGGAACTGATTTTCAGCTTCCACGGACCGCAATAAAAAAAGCACCGGCTCTCGCAAAGCCGGTGCTTTCTTTTTCCCACCACGGAATTTCTGTTTAGCGCATTGCAGGCGCCTGCATTTTTTGTGTCACGGCGACGGGTGCCACAGCAGGCCCTGCGGGGGCTGCGGGCGCTTGCACCGATTTGACGTCCTGCGCCGCCTGCGCGGGGATCAGGCTGGCACCGGCCAGCGCATCGGCGATGTTGTCGGCGCTGGCGGCGGGGCCGTTCTTGCGCGGGCTGACCTGCATATGCTGGCTGTTTTCCTGACGCTGAACATCAAAACCGGCAGCTTCGAGCTTTTCCTGCACGATATAGCCCATGCCCTCTGCGGCTTTGACGTTGGTATGTTTTTCAACCGCGAACTTGCTGACAAAGCCATCTTCGCGCAGGCTTTCAACGGCGCTGCCAGGCAGGCCCGAGAGATCGACATCCTTATACGACGGCGCCTGCACGCCGATGCCGTAACGCTGACCGCCGGTATTGTCCATTGCGGTCACCGCGACGTTGATGACCCCCGCCTGCAACATCGAAAGCTGCTGGCGCTTCTTGAGGTCTTCGATCACCAGCTGCTGTGCGTCCTGCGCGTTCAGCACCGCATAATGCGTGGTGTCGCGGTCTATATCGACCGTTTTGGACAGGGCACGCGCCATTTCGACCATACCCTTGCCTTCGACAAGTGGCATCGACACGGAAAAGCTCTGGGTGCCGTAGTCGGTGAATTCAATCCCCACAAACCCCGCATGTTCAAGCAAGCCACGGATCTCTTTCTTGAGGCTATCGCCTTGAGTGCCATTGGGCTTGATAAAGGTCGCACCCAGCGTGGTCGATTTGGAATAGAGATCGGTTGAAACGTTCAGGCTGCTGACACCTTTGGAAGAGAACCCCTCGTAAATAAAACTGTCCTGACCGTACTTGCGGTCATCAGCTTCGATAGGATCACATTTCACTGCCATCAGAGGCCCCCTTGAAAAACGCACCCCTATATTGTCATAGCACGGTTAATAGGTGGTTAATTCTGGAAATAAGCAAGATTATTTGCCGCACCACAGCAAGTAACCTATTATTAAAGCAGAATTGTTACCTTTCTTGCGCCGCCACAAAGGCGGACACACTCAGGGGGAATCACCATCATGACTACCAAGACCGTCACGCTCACCGATAACGCCACCGGCAAATCCTACGACTTTCCCGTACTGGACGGCAGCGTCGGCCCCCGCGTCATCGACATCCGCAAGCTTTATTCCGAAACCGGTATGTTCACCTTCGACCCCGGCTTTACATCGACGGCAGCCTGCGAAAGCGGCCTGACTTATATCGACGGCGATCAGGGCGTGTTGTTGCACGGCGGCTATTCGATCAAGGAGCTGGCAGAGCATAGCGACTTCCTTGAAGTGTGCTACCTGCTGATGAACAAGGAACTACCCAACAAAAAGCAGAAAGAAGAATTCGTCAAGCTGGTGACCAACCACACGATGGTGCATGAGCAGATGCAGTTCTTCTTCCGCGGCTTCCGCCGTGACAGCCATCCGATGGCGATCATGATCGGCACCGTCGGTGCGCTGTCGGCGTTCTATCACGACAGTCTCGACATCAACGACCCCAAGCAGCGCGAGATCGCGGCATACCGTCTGATCGCCAAGGTGCCGACCATCGCGGCAATGGCCTATAAATACTCGATCGGCCAGCCTTTCATGTATCCGCGCAACGACCTCAGCTTTGCTGAAAACTTCCTCTACATGACCTTCGCTGTCCCGTGCGAGCCTTACAAGATCAACCCCGTGCTGGCGCGCGCGATGGACCGCATCCTGATCCTGCACGCGGATCACGAGCAAAACGCCTCGACCTCGACCGTGCGTCTGGCAGGCTCGTCGGGCGCAAACCCGTTCGCCTGCATCGCCTCGGGCATTGCCTCGCTGTGGGGCCCCGCGCATGGCGGCGCCAACGAGGCCGTTCTCAAGATGCTCGATGAAATCGGCAGTGTGGAGCGCATTCCCGAATTCATCGCCAAAGCCAAGGACAAGAACTCGGGCTTCCGCCTGATGGGCTTTGGCCACCGCGTCTACAAAAACTACGACCCGCGCGCGGAAATCATGCAGCGCACCTGCAAGGAAGTTCTGGCCGAACTCAACATCAAGGACCCGCAGCTGGACCTTGCGATGGAGCTGGAAAAGGTCGCGCTCAGTGATCCGTATTTCGTCGAGAAAAAGCTCTATCCCAACGTCGACTTCTACTCGGGCATCATCCTCAAGGCGACGGGCTTCCCCGTGTCGATGTTCACCGTGCTGTTCGCCGTCGCGCGTACCGTCGGCTGGATCAGCCAGTGGAAAGAGATGATCGAGGAGCCGACGCAAAAAATTGGCCGCCCGCGCCAGCTCTACGTCGGCTCGCCCGAGCGTGCGTTCGTGCCGCTCGACAAGCGCGGCTGATCGCGGCGATCTTTCATGATCGGCATTTTCCTCGTCAACGACAGCGGGCAGATCTGCCTGACGCGTTACGATGCGGCTGACAAGCCTGACATCGCAAACGTCGTCTATCTGCCCGCCAGCCGCATTGCCGCGATGTCATACGCCGACGGCAGCGAGGAAGTCATGGTCGACGAAACCAGCGACAGCGTGCATCAGGCCCTGATTGAAAATACGCGTTTGCTGGTGGTCAACCTCGACGACGCCAGCAAGCCGCAGCGTGAATATACGGTCGATATCAGGAAATAGCGGAAATTAGCCCTGCGCGGGTTTGCGCGCGTGCGCCACGCCTTTGACCTTGATCGAATTGTCGATCACCGTGTCGACCACGGCTTCGACAACGCTTTGCGCGGCCTTGGCGGTAAAGCTGCCCGCAAGCAATGCGCCGCCGGCAGGTACGGCGGGCGCGACCGCCATGATAGCACCCGCGACGATCAAGCCCGCAATGACGCTGGCCGCAGCACTTTTGCACAGGTTGCCGCCGACATCCTTGACGAATTGCGTCGCCTGTTTGCCCAGCGAGACCACATGCTTGGCCATGCCGTTGAGCGTCGTCTGCGCAACCTGAACATTGCCGGGATTATCGGACATACCGGCCATGAACTGGCTGAATTGCGGCGTTGCGGCTGACACTGCGGTCATTGAATACCCCCATGATCGTAGGTATTAGAGTGCCATATTATTTTACATATGTCAATTGCAGTTATGGCGGCGCAACAAGTCCTTTAATACCAGCTACTTAGCGTCCTATGCGGAATAAGCTGCGTAAAGCCCGGCAGATAGCCGCGGTGCCAGAGCATATGGTCGAGATTGACCGAAGTATATGCATCCCCAAGACTTTCGCGCATCAGCTCCACGGCATGGATGGCCGCACAGCGCAACTCGGTTTCCTGCGTGCTGCCCGCCGCAATCATATCGCCCGCATCGACGCGTTGTGCCAATGCGTCGCTATATTTCAGCACGCCGTCCGCGCGCAACACATGCGGCACCATGTTGTCGGCAAAGCAGGTCAAGTGTTCAAGCCCGCCGAAATACGTCGCACCTGGCGCAATCGCCAGTTCGATATCCGCCAGAAAAATCTGTGCGCGTTTATAAATGGCGGTCTCGCGGCCTTCATACGCCGCGACGTCTTTGAAATGCGGCCATTGCGCCACGGTTTCGAGCAACCCAAGGCCATTGCCACGGTAACGCGCCAGCATGGTGGCGATGTCGCCAAAATCACGCGCGACATGCGCCGCACTGGCATGCAAATGTTGCGCGAATTGCTGCATCAGCGTATCCAGCGCTGTATGCGCGCCTGCAGGAATGCCAAACAGCGTATGACACTGCGCCGGTGTGACATCACCCCATGCCGCAACATCGCATAGTGCGTCATCTTCGAATGCGCGCTTTAATCCTTGCGCGACCACATGGTATTCAAGGTCGATACCGTCACGTTGCGCGATATGAAAAGCGCCGGAGCCGAAGTTGATGCTGTCAAGCGCCAACACATAAGCCGCCGTTTTGAGCGCATCGGCACTATCCACAAAGTGGTTTTCGCCATCAAGCGCCGTCACCAAGACCGGATTTTGCGCAACCAGGTCACGGGCATAATCGGCGATGCGCGCGGTTTCGATGCGCACATCGTGCGCATGCGCCATCACCCATGCCGCATCGTCGCGCACCTGTTGCACCAGTTTCGTGGTCATTGCGCGTTCTGGCGTTTGGCCAGCCAGTCGAGAATGACATGCCCCGCATGATGCTCGTAGAGATCGGAATGGCCGCCGCTGTTGATGGTGATGAATTCCTTTGGGTGGTTGGCGGCCTCGAACAGGCTTTGCGCCAGTGCGATCGGCGTTACCTCGTCTTCATCCCCATGCACGATCAGCAGGTCTGTTTTGATGGATTTAATTTTTTCGATATTGGCATATTTGTCGCGCATCAGACGGTCGACCGGCAGCCAGAAGTAACGCTGGCGCGCAACGTCAACCGCCGTGCTAAACGGTGCCTCGAGAATGACGACAGGCGGTGCGGATTCATAGGCCATTTGCACGGCGACGCCGCCGCCAATGCTCTCGCCGTAAAAAATCATATCGCCCAGCGCAATACCTGCGCGTTGCAGCCATTCAATCCCCGCGCGGGCATCGGCATAGAGCCCCTGCTCGTTCGGCCTGCCCGGATTGCCGCCATAACCGCGATAGCCACAGAGGTAAACGCCGTAACCAGCCTCGAGAAAATAAACGATTTTGCTGGCGCGGTGCGCATGATGCCCGGCATTGCCGTGGAAATAAACAACAACCTTTCCGCCAGCTTCACGCGGGGGCTGATACCACGCCTGCAGGGTCAGGCCATCAGCGGTGGTGACGGCCACCGCCTGCATCTGCCGCAGCCCGTGATCTGCAGGGCTGCCGGCGGGGCGGCGATCAGGCACATATTGCAGGCTGCGCTGGAGCAGATACATCACGACCAGTACCAGCCCGTAGAGAACCGCCAGCTGGAAGATCACGCGCGCCAGCACAAGCATCAGGCGCTCTCCCGCAACAGTTCTCCGTAAAGCACAGCATAGGCGCCGTTTTGCGCAAGCAGGCTGTCGTGTGTCCCCTGCTCGGCCACTGTGCCGTTATCGATGACATAGATACGGTCGGCGTTGATGATGGTGCTGAGGCGGTGGGCAACCACAATTGTGGTCTTGCCCTTTTGCAGGTTTTCAATGGCCTGCTGTACCAGACGTTCGGACTGGCTGTCGAGTGCGGAGGTCGCTTCGTCCAGCAGCAGGATCGGCGCGTTGCGCAGAAAGGCGCGTGCGATTGAAATACGCTGGCGCTGGCCGCCCGACAGCTTGACGCCGTTTTCACCCACAACCGTATCATAGCCCTGCGGCAGATCGACAATAAAGTCATGCGCGGCGGCGGCCTTGGCGGCGGCGATGATCTGCTCCTCGCTCGCACCCGGTGTGCCATAGGCGATGTTGTCGCGCACGCTGTCGTTAAAGATCGCCACTTCCTGACTGACAAGCGCCATATTGCCGCGCAGGCTTTGCAGGGTGATGTCGCGAATGTCGTGACCGTCGATGGTGATGCGTCCCGCCGACACGTCGTAAAAGCGCGGCAACAGGTTGAGCAACGTCGACTTGCCGCTGCCCGATGGACCGACAAGTGCCACGGTTTTACCCGCAGGTGCTTCAAGCGTCAGGCCATTGATTGCCTGCGTGCCGTCGGCATAGGTAAAGGAAATATCCTCCACTTTGACCACCGGGCTTTGAGTGACCAGCTCGCTGGCCCCTTCGCGGTCGCTGATCTGCGGTTTAGTGTCGAGCAGCGTATACATCCGCTCCACCGCCGCAAGCCCCGACTGCACGGTATTGTTCAGACGCGCAAGGCGTTTCATCGGCTCGTAGGCCAGCATAAATGCGGTGATGAACGAAAACAGCTTACCCGCCGTGCTGGCGCCGGAAATCACCTGCTGGCCGCCGTAAACGATGATGGCGACGATGGTCAGACCGCTGAGCATTTCCGATACCGGTGTGGCGCGGCCCGCAACCTTGAATGATTTGTACATCAGGTTGTAAATGCGGTCGATCACAGTGCCGATGCGGGCCTGTTCGTGTTCTTCCATGCCATAGGCCTTGACATGCTTGTTGCCCTGCAGGGCCTGCCCCAGTACGGCGGTCAGTTGGCCGGTTTCGACCTGCGCGTTGGCGGATACGCCGCGCAGGCGCTTGGACAGGCGCGCCACCAGAAATGCCGTGGTCGGAAACACCACCAGCGAGATCAGCGACAGTTTGATATCCTGATAAAACATCACCCCGATCAGCACGATCAGCGTAAAGGCGTTCTTGCCAAAACCCGTGAGGCTTTCAAGGATGGCAATGCGGATCAACTGCGTATCGGTGACGAAGCGCGAGATCAGCCGCCCGCTTTGCTCGGCATGGAAAAAGGAAAGATCCGCACGCACCAGATGGCCGAACATGCGGCGCTGGATATCGCTGACCATCGACTGGCCGATCTTGCTCATCAATACGGTCTGGCCATAGGTGGCAAGCCCGCGCACCAGAAACACCACCAGCACGGCCACAGCGACAGGCACCAGCCATTCTTTCTGGCCCTGTGTGAAGATGCGGTCGATCACCGGTTCCATCAGCTTGGCCATCACCCCCGTCATCGCGGCGGAAATCAGCATGAACAGCAGCGCGATCATAAACGTGCCGATATGCGGGCGCACATAGTCGCGCAACAAGCGCTTGACCAGATGCAGCGACGACGCCGTCATCACGGGCTTGCGCATAAGGATTTCCTGGGCGGGATCGGTGGGCTGTGACATATCCGGTGTCCTTGTCCCGTGCGTTGCGCTGCATCATTGAAATCTTAATGAAATCGCAAGGCGGGATGTATTACAGTAAGGCTGGAAGTTTAGTGCGGATGCGCGCCGGTGTAAATAATAAACATAACACGCCACCGCACTGAAAACATCATACAGATCATAGAGATACCATCATGTTCGGCAAAGACAAAAGCAAGGCTCCGCAAGCGCCCACAACGGAAATTCCCGGTGGTGGTGGCATCACGCCCGATAACGCCAGCGGCATACCAGAGCCTTTTCGCATGTCGGCCCCGCCGCGGATCGGCCTTGCGCTCGGCAGCGGTCTTGCACGCGGCTTTGCACACCTTGGCGTTATCCGCGCACTCAAACGTCACGGCATCGAACCGACGATCATTTCCGGCACCTCGATGGGTGCGCTGGTCGGCGGTGCCTATCTGGCCGACCGCCTTGATCAGGTCGAGGACTGGGCCTGCTCGCTCACCAAATTCCGCGTGCTGTCGTATCTTGATTTCAAGGTGCGCGCCAGCGGCCTGATCGGCGGCAGCAAGCTCACCCGCCTGATGGAAGACAACTTCGGCGACATCAAGGTCGAAGACCTGCCCAACCCATTCATCGCCATCACGGCGGATCTTGTCACCGGCCACGAAGTCTGGTTGCGCCGCGGACGTCTGGTCGACGTTATGCGCGCCTCGTTCTCATTGCCCGGCATCTTTCCGCCCGTCTTCATGAACAACCGCTGGCTGATCGACGGCGCACTGGTCAACCCCGTGCCCGTTTCCGCCTGTGCGGCCAGTGGTGCGCGCATGACCATCGCCGTCAACGTCAGCGGCGACATCATCGGCAAGGCCAAACGGCCGGGCGACAGCATTCCGACCATCGCCGGCTTTGACCTGATGAATTTCGACGGCCCGTCAGAACTGGCCGAGAGCAAAAAGGCGGGCCTTGTCCGCCGCATCTTCCGCCGCGAAAACCAAAGCGGACCGAGCATTTTCGGCGTCATGGTCTCATCGCTCAACATCGTGCAGGACCGTTTGGCGCGCTCGCGCCTTGCGGGCGACCCGCCCGACGTTCTGATCGTGCCGCGTATCGGCCATATCGGGCTGATGGAATTCGACCGTGCGGAGGAGCTGATCGAGGAAGGCGAAGCCGCCGTCGAGCGCGCATTGCCCGACATCAAGGCCGCCTATTCGGTCCTGTGTACCAGTTACGCCGAAGATCAGTAATCAAAGAAAAAGAGGCGCTTATTCCTTCATGCGCGCGCGTTCGCGTTCGCGCAGGGCCGCTTCTGCCGTCTGCCAGACAAGGCTGTCCAACACCCAGTTCGGGCGAATGCCGCCGTAAACCTGCGCCAGATGTTCCATGACCTTGCGTTTTTGTTCAACCGACAGGCCGGGCTTGAACTGGCTGGAATGAATGCCTTGCGTGATAAAGGCTGTGTCGACATCGACCGCCATCGCGCCCGCAACATCGTGCTGCATGGAATCGCCGATCATGAGGATGCGCGACGGAATGACGCCATCAAACAGGCCAAGGCAGTGGCGGAAGATCGTCTTGTGCGGCTTGCCGATCAGATGCGCCATGCCGCCAAGCTCGTGATAGCGTTTGGCGACAGCACCGGGGCCGAGCGCGCGCTCGTGACCATACACCGTGACCATGTCGGGGTTGGCGCAGATGGCCGGCAGGCGCTTGATGACCGCGCGCTTGAAAACGGGATCGAGGTCTTCAAGCTTGTTGTTGGTCGAGTCAAAACCCGTAATCAGGATGAACTGCGCTTCTTCGATGTCATGCACGCGCTCGATCGGCAGGCCGTCGAGCAGCGCAAAATCGTCGGGGCGCGAGATCAGATAGCACTTGTTGCCCAGCCCCTTGAAGGGCGGATCTTTTTGCTCTTTCAGGCCCTGCCAGGTGACTTCACCCGCGGTGACAACTTCCTTGTACATCGTCGGCTTGATGCCGAGCTTCTTCAAACGCTCGACGTTGTCGTCCGATCGCTTGGCAGAGTTCGACAGGATGATGACCTGCTTCTTGCGCTGCTTGAGGTGGTTGAGCGTATCGATCACGCCGTCATAGGCCGCAACACCGTTATGCAGCACGCCCCACTGGTCCATGATGAATCCATCATAGCTATCCATGAGTTCGTACAGTCCCTGGCTGAACATCGTCGTCATCGGTCAGGTATCCTCCGTGGTGCAGGCGTCTTTCAGCAGGGCCAAGCGCTGCTCTAACTCCTTGTCATTATATGGGATTTCATCGCCCTGTACAGCCCAGACAGGCCTGGGCCAGGCGGGATCGTCTTCAAAGCGCGCAAAGACATGCACATGCAGTTGCGCCACCATGTTGCCAAGCGCCGCCGTGTTGATTTTTGCCGGAGTGAAGATCTTTTGCAGGATTTTGCCCGCACGCGCGATTTCATGCGCCAGTTGCGCCTGCTCCTGCGCACTCAGATCAAATATTTCCCGAATACCGTCACGGCGCGGCACAAGGTAGAGCCACGGATAGGTGCTGTCATTGCGCAGGCCCACATAGCACAACGGCCAGTCGGTGATGTGGAATGAACTGTCTTTCAGGCGGTGGTCGAGCGTATAGGTCATGAAATCTCCCAGAGGTCGTTTGCCAAATGTAGCAAAAAGACCCATAGTCATTGAAGCGTCTTGACGCCAACTTATAGAAAACCGGACATGACACAGACCAGCTCTCCACGCCCTTTCCTTGACCACACGCCCGCCGATGGTAGCCTGACTCGCCTGATGGACGGCATCGAATGGCTGCGCCTGCCGCTGCCTTTTGCGCTCAACCACGTCAATATCTGGCTGCTGGGCGATGGCAACGATGTGGCGGCGGTCGATGCCGGCTTCCCCCTGCCCGAAAACAGGCAGGCATGGCAGGCCGCACTCAGCACCCGTGTTTTAAGCGATATTTTCATTACCCATTGCCATCCCGATCATCTGGGGCTGGGTGGCTGGCTATCGGCGCAATTTCCCGCTACACCCGTCTATATCACCGCGCGCGAGGAAAAACTGGCCCGCGCACTGTGTGACGACGCTACCCTCGCATCATGGCTGCCTGTGCATGTCAGCGCCTATCAGGCCGCAGGACTGGATGACGCGCGCATGCAGGCGATGTTCAAACGCATGGGCGGCTACAAGCTGGTCGTCGCCCCCCTGCCCGCCGCTTTCCGTACCATCAAGGACAGCGACAGCGTCACGCTTGGCGGGCGCAACTGGACGGTCATCGAAGGCTTTGGCCATAGCCCCGAACATGCAAGCCTTTATTGCGCGGCCGATGATATTTTCATCGCGGGTGACATGGTATTGCCCTATATCAGCCCCAATATCAGCCTCAGCCCGCGCGACAGCGTCGATGCCGATCCGCTGGCGGGTTACCTCGACAGCCTGGCACGCATCAAGGCGCAGGTCCCCGATACCGCACTGGTACTGCCCAGCCACGGTGTGCCGTTTCATGGCCTGCATGCGCGCATTGATACGCTGACGGTGCATCACCACGAACGGTGTGCAGAAATTGCCGATATCCTGCGTCAGCAGGCGCTCAGCGGTGTTGAATTGATGGAAAAGCTTTTTTCCAAGCGTGCGTTCGATCCCAATACGCTGTTTTTCGCGCTGGGCGAAACGATGGCGCATGTCCGCTATATGCAACAGCGTGGCGAGATCGGCATGGACGCAACGGCGCAGGACGGAATTATCCGCTACACCCCGCCCGTCTAGGCTTCGACGACCAGCCCGTCATAGGCCGGACGGATATGCGGGGGCAGTTCCTCGCACATGGTCTTGTAATCCATATGCGTGGTCAGCACAGTAACATAGGTCATCTCTGGCTTGAGGCGTTCGACCCATTTATAAATGCTTTTGAACGTTGCGTGAGTCAGCGTCTTTTCGCGGTGATAACCGCTGGCATCGACGATCCACGTCTTGATGCCTTCAAGCGCCTGCAGGGATTGTTCGTTGAGATCCGCCATATCGACGCTGTAGGCCACGTCACCAAAACGATACCCCAGCGATTTCATCACCGTGTGGTCCTGCTCGAAAATATCAATATCAATGTCGCCGATGCGCGTCGCGCCATAGCGCGGCAGGACATGCGGCGTGCCAAAGGCCGAATAATAAGCGGCGTTTTGCACCTTGAAGATATACGGCCAGCGGCGTGCAACCTCGTCGAT
Organism: Pseudomonadota bacterium; assembly: GCA_023444705.1. Lineage (GTDB taxonomy): Bacteria > Pseudomonadota > Alphaproteobacteria > Micavibrionales > UBA2020 > JAEXMB01. The sequence continues at coordinate 19,873 of JAEXMB010000042.1, forward strand.
CGTTTCCTGATCGCCGTAGACGTCGATTGGCTTGTTATTATTGAGCGCCAGCGCGCGCAGGTCGTCCATGCCGTTGATATGGTCGGAATGGCTGTGCGTGAGCAAAACTGCGTCGAGATGGCTGATGTTGAAATCGTTGAGTTGCTGGCGCAGGTCGGGTGTCGCGTCGATCATAATGCGCGTGGTGGCACTTTCGGCCAGTAAACAGGCGCGGTGGCGGCGGTTGCGCGGCTCGGCGGGATCACAACTGCCCCAGAAGCCACCCGCAGCGGGCGTGCCAAACGACGATGCGGAGCCAAGTACGGTAAATTTCATCGCGGCACCTTGTCGAACAGCGTGTAAAAATTCTGCGTCGTCTGCGCGGCGATGGCTGCGTAATCGACACCTTTGACATCGGCCAGCACCTTGGCGGTTTCCACCACATAGGACGGCTCGTTGCGCTTGCCGCGGTAGGGCATGGGCGCCAGATAGGGGCTGTCGGTTTCCACAAGCAATCTGTCCATCGGCACGGTTTTGGCGATGTCACGCAGGTCTTGCGATTTTTTGAAGGTCAGGATGCCCGACAGCGAGATATAAAAGCCGATGTCAAGCGCCTGATCGGCCAGCCATTGCGTGCCGGTAAAGCAGTGCATCACGCCGCGCACCTTGCCCTGCCCCACGTCGCGCAGCAGGCGCATGGTGTCTTCCTCGGCATCGCGGGTATGGATGATGAGCGGCAGGCCGGTTTCAAGTGCCGCTTCAATATGGCGGGTAAAGACCTGATACTGCAATTCCTTTGGCGAGAAGTCGTAATAGTAATCAAGCCCCGTTTCACCAAGGGCCACGATCTTGCTGCTCTGGCGGCTGCGCGCGACGATGTCGGCGGTGGTCAGCGCGACTTCGTCCGGCAGGCTTGATTGATGCGGGTGCGTGCCGATACTGCAATTGATGAAATCGAACTGCTCGGCAATCGCAAGGATCGGCGCGAATTTTTGAATCTCGCAACAGATGGTGAGCATACGGTCAACCCCTGCCGCGCGCGCGCGTTCAATGACGTTCGCAATGCCTTCGGCGGCGAAGTCTTCGAAATCCAGATGGCAGTGGCTGTCAATCAACATGGCTGGGTACTTTTATGCCGCTGCCTCGACGATGCGCGGGAAGACACCGCTGGGCGCGGGCAATTCAATACCGGGCTTGAGGCTGTGCAGCGCCCCGATATGCGCGAAGTCGCGGGCATCCGCCGCAACCGCCAGCTGGTCAAGCATACGACCCGCCGCATCGGGGCAGAAGGGTTGCAGGACGATAGCAATGTTGCGGATCGCCTCGGCCAGTACGTACAAGACAGTTTGCATGCGCGCGGTGTCGGTTTTCTTGAGCGTCCACGGCGCTTGCGCATCGATATAAATATTGGCGGCGTTGGCGGCCTGCACGATGACCTCGATCGCCTTGCTGAATTGCAGGCGGTCGAATTCGCCGCGCACGGCCAGCAGCATATCCTGCCCGCATTGTTTGAGCAGTTCATGGTCTGCGTCTTCCAGCACACCGGCCTGGGGTACCTTGCCTTCGCAGTTTTTGGCGATCTGGCTCAGCGTGCGCTGGCAGAGGTTGCCGATGGTATTGGCAAGTTCGGCATTGATGCGGATGGTGATGCTTTTTTGCGAGAAGTCGCCGTCGTTGCCGAATGATACCTCGCGCAGCAGCGCATAGCGGATCTGGTCGACGCCATAGGTATCGACCATCTGTTGCGGCGACACCACGTTGCCGAGAGATTTCGACATCTTCTGCCCTTCGACCGTCCACCAGCCGTGCGCAAAGATCATCTTGGGCAGCTCCAGCCCCGCAGACATCAGGAATGCGGGCCAATAGACGGCGTGGAAGCGCAAAATATCCTTGCCCACCATATGGACGTCGGCGGGCCAGAATTTCTTGTATTGCACAGCATCCGTGTCGGGATAGCCGAGCGCGCTGATGTAGTTGGTGAGAGCATCAACCCAGACGTACATGACATGTTTGTCGTTACCGGGCACCGGCACGCCCCAGTTGAACGTCGTGCGGCTGATCGACAGATCGCGCAGGCCGGATTTGACGAAGCTAATGACCTCGTTGCGGCGCGATGCGGGCTGAATGAAATCAGGGTTCTTGTCGTAGAATTCAAGCAAGCGGTCCTGCCATGCGGACAGCTTGAAGAAATAGCTTTCTTCCTCCACCCACTCGACCGGCACGTTATAGGGGCCGTACTTCTTGCCGTCGGGGCCGGTGGTGATTTCATCCTCGCCATAGAACGCTTCGTCGCGCGTGGCGTACCAGCCGCCGTAGTTGCTGAGGTAAATGTCCCCCGCCTCTTCCATCTTCTGCCAGATCGCCTGCACGGCTTTTTTGTGCGCGGGATCGGTGGTGCGGATGAACTGGTCGTTGGTCACATTGATAACGGGCAGCACGTCACGAAAGTTCACCGAGACCTGATCGGTGAAGGTTTGCGGGTCGATATTGGCTTTTTGCGCCGCCTGCATCACCTTCTGGCCGTGTTCGTCCGTGCCGGTCAGGAATTTCACGTCAAAGCCGTCCAGACGTTTGAAGCGCGCCAGCACGTCGCAGGCAATCGTCGTGTAGGCATGGCCGATATGCGGTTTGTCGTTGACGTAGTAGATCGGCGTGGTGACGTAAAAATTCGGTTTGGTCATAGCAGTGGTATCTTTCTTTCTAGACGGCAAGCGCCTGATGGTCGGGGTTTTGCAAGACCATGAAGGCGCTGATGATGGTTTGGCGTTTGTCGAGGTTAAAACGCACGCAGGCGCTAAACAGCTGGCGCAGCTTGTCGCCCGCCTGCAAAAAATGCCCCGGCGCGAAGGACGACTGCCACATGACGAACAGTGCGCTGTCGCCCGGCAGGATATCGGCGGGGGCATGTCCGCGCGCGGCGGCGCGGGTGATGTGGTCGCACCAGCCGGTCATGATCTCCTCGGTCAGGGCGAAGACGTCCTCGCTGCCGCGGCCGAGCTTGTCGGCGATTTCATGCACCTGCACCATGTCGATCTGCGGCATGTTCTGCGCCACGGCCAGCAGGCTCTTGTAAACAGTAATGCCGTCGTCGGCGTAGAACTGTTGCGCCTTGCCGATACTGCCGGCACCGATACGCAACAAAATGGATTTTTCCTGAATGGAGAGCGACGGATGGCTGCGCAACAACAGTTTTTCAACCGTGGCGTCGCCAAGCGGCTTGAGATGCACCATGCGGCAACGCGAGCGGATGGTCGGCAGGAACGCGCCCGGCTGTGTGGTGGTCAGGATCAGCAGCGCCTTTGAGGGCGGCTCTTCCAAAATCTTGAGCAATGCGTTTTGCGAGGTCGCGTTGAGGTCTTCCGCACCGTCGACGATCACCACGCGCCAGCCGCCCTCGGCGGCGGTCTTGCGCAAAAACGGCGCGATGCTGCGCGCGTCTTCGGCAGAAATGTTCTTTTTCAGCTTGCCTTTTTTCTCGTCAAAGGCGCGCTCGATCACCAGCAGGTCGGCATGACCGCCAGAGGCCACACGCGAGAAAACCGCATGTTTGCTGTCAACCGCCAGCGTTTCAGGTGCCGCAGGCGCACCGAACAGGCTGTCACCCTCGCTGCCTTGCGACAGCACAAAACGCGCAAGGCGGTAAGCCAGTGTCGCCTTGCCGATGCCCGCAGGCCCCGCAAGAATAATCGCATGGGGCATGCGGCCCGCGTTGAAGTCGGCGAGCAACTGCGCCTCGACAGCCTCGTGCCCGAACAGGTCGGCATTGCCGCGCGGGCCGACAGGCTCGCCGCTTGCGGCAACGGCTTCGACCTCATCGAGTGCTGCATCAGCCATCGTGTCAAAATCGTCTTCGTCCATGTCGGAAAACAGGCCGCTCATGCGCATGACCTACTGGCGGCACAGCGCGCACCAAAGCGGCGTTCGATTTCCGCCATCACCTGCGCCGTCACGTCATCCATCGACTGGCTGGCATCGACCAGCACGCAGCGTTGCGGCTCTTCGCGCGCGATGGCAAGGAACCCTTCGCGCAAGCGGGTGTGAAATGGCAATCCCATGCGCTCGTAGCGGTCTTCGGTCCTCTCCGCCGTCGCAACAGCGGCGGCTTTCTGGCGGCCAGAACGCGCCAGCCCTTCGGCGGGATCAATGTCGAAAATAAACGTCAGGTCCGGGGTACGATCCCCCGCGATCAGACGGTAGACCTGATCGATGACGGCGCGGTCGATGCCCATCCCCGCCCCCTGAAAGGCGCGGCTTGAATCAACAAAACGGTCCGACACCACCCACTGCCCCTGCGCCAGTGCAGGTTCGATCAGGTTTTGCAAATGCTCGCGGCGTGCCGCCATGAGCAGCAGTACCTCGGTCAGCGGATCGAAGGTGCCGCTGTCACGTTGCAAAAGCAGATTGCGGATACGCTCGGCCTGCGGCGTGCCGCCGGGCTCGCGCGTGGCAACGACGGACAGGCCGCGCGCGGACAGGGCCGCCACAAGCCGTTTGACTTGTGTGCTTTTGCCAGTGCCGTCACCACCTTCAAAGGTGATGAAAACGCCGGGCGTGCCCTGCTTGTGCGCGGTATCTGCCGTCATTGCCGGTTCTTTCGTTACTCGACCGGTGCGGTTTCTTCGGTTTCGGGTGCAACACCTTCGGCTTCAGGTGCAGGTGCGGCCACAACAGGGGCGGCAGCGGCAGGTGCCTCGGTCGCTACAGGCGCCTCATCCGCAACAACCTCGTCAGCCGCGACATCGGGGCCGCCGCCAACAAGGTTGGACAGGCGTGCGCCGATACGGCCAAAGAAGCCGACACGGTTCACATCCTCGCCAGCCAGCAGGTTGACATCCTGCTGTTTGCCGTCAGGCATGGTGACCTGCACCACGCCAAGGTTGTCGCCTTTTTTAACCGGCGCATGCACGGGCGCATCGATGATGACGTTGACGCCAACCTGACCGCCGCCGATGCGGGGCAACAGCGCCTTGACGTCTTTTTCAGCCACGGCCATGACATCGGCACGGTCGCCCAGCCAGACAGGCACGCGCGCGGCTTGCTGGCCTTGCGCAAAGATGGTCTTCAGCTCGAAATTGCGGAAGGCCCATTCCATGATGCGCACGCCTTCGTCCGAGCGGCTTTTCATGCTGTCGAGACCGTTGATGACCATGATAACGCGGCGGCCGTCACGCTGAGCAGAGCCGATCAGGCCAAAGCCCGCTTCTTCGGTGTGGCCGGTCTTCATGCCATCGGCACCCGGCAGGCGGCCCAGCAGCGGGTCGCGGTTTTGCTGGGTGATGTTGTTGTAGGAAAACTCGCGCTCGCCGAAGTAGTGATAGAATTCGGGGAATTCGGTCACGACGCGATAGGCCAGCACAGCCAGATCGTGCGCGGTCGAGTGGTGGTTGGGATCGGGCCAGCCGCTTGCGTTGGCGAAGTTGCTGTTGGTCATGCCGATTTCCTTGGCGCGCGCGGTCATGACGCGGGCGAAGTCTTCTTCTGTTCCGCCCACACCTTCGGCCAGCGCGACAGCGGCGTCGTTACCGGACTGGATCGCGACACCGCGGATCAGGTCTTCGACCGATACCTGCGTGCCGACCTGAATGAACATCTTCGATCCGCCCATCTTCCATGCGCGCTCGCTGACGGTGAATTTGTCGGTCAGGCTGATACGGCCCTGCTTGATGGCGTCAAAGACCATGTAAAGGGTCATGACCTTGCTCATCGATGCGGTCGGCATCGGCGTGTTGGCGTCTTTGTCCAGCAGCACGGTACCGGTCGAAGCGTCGATCACGACAGCTTGCTTGGCGATGGTGTTAAACCCTTCCTCGCCCGACATCGCGGGCGCGACAGTCGATACCACTTGCGACAATTGCTGGGGCGCCGGATCGCCTGCGGGCACGAAGCCCAGCGTCATTACCACTACGGCGGCCAACAGCAGCACGCCAATGATCGGCATAATCTTGTTCATTACAGTTCCTCGTTTCTCTCGTCGGTGGGTGAACGGTTTTTATCGGGTTAACATGAAGCGTCAGGGCGTCTTGATAACGCGCGCCCCGGCCGTGCCGGCCTTGGCCACGCGCGCCAATACGGCGTCCGCCTCGGAAAGGTCGGCCAACGGGCCCAGCTTGACGCGATAAAGCGTCTTGCCATTGATGGTCACGGGGTCGATGCGCGTCGGCGCGATCTGCGACAATTCGCGGCTGAGGCGGTCGGCGTTGTCTTTCACGCCAAACGATCCCGCCTGAACGAACAGGCCGGTGGGTGCCACGGGTTCGACCTGCACGACGGGGTCGGGCATAAAGCGTCCCTTGTTGTCGACGTGGCCGCTGAAGGCCTGCTGGCCGGGCGGCGTGGCGGCAGGATCGGCCGTACCGGCAATCTTGCGGCGGCTACCCTCAACGGGACTGAAGGTCGTTGCGCGCGCATCGGCACGGTTGAGTTCCTCGACCGTGATGGTCGGCGTGCGCAGGCTTTCAGGCAGCATCGGGTCCTGCTCGGCGCTGACGAAGCGGCCTGCGGGCATGTTGCCGCGCAGGCTGTTGCTGTCAAAGCTGGCCTGTTGCAGGCGCGGCACATCGTTTTGGGCGATCATGGCGACAGGCTTGGTCTGAGCAGCACCCGCGCTGTCAGGCAGATTGTTCAGCTCGGCCAGCGTGATGCGCGATGTATCCATGCCGCGCTGTGCGGCCGTTGCGATCTTGCGGCTTTCTTTTTCCAGCACTTCAAGACGCACGCGCGCGGTCCCCTGCCCGATAAAGCCCAGCAGTTCCGCCGCGCGCTTGGACACGTCGATCACGCGGCCTTTCTTGAAGGGGCCGCGGTCGTTGATACGCACGACGATGGAGCGGCCGTTTTCAAGGTTGGTCACGCGCACCAGCGAGGGCATTTGCAGGGTGCGGTGCGCTGCGGTCAATTCATTCTGATCGTAAACTTCGCCGTTGGCGGTGCGCTTGCCGTGGAAAGTAGGCCCGTACCACGACGCCACGCCGGTTTCGCTCTTGCTGAAATCTTCGCTGGGATAGTACCAGTCGCCGCCGACCTGATAGGGTTTGCCGACCTTGTAGGTGCTGTTGGGCACTTGCTCGCCCGGCCAGGTCACCTGCTTGGCGTAATGCGACGCAAGGTTCGTTTCGGCGCAGCCTGTCAGCAGGACGGACAGACACACAGCCGCCAGCCATGCAGAGGGGCGGGTAACGCGCGGAGAACGGGTGAAAAACAGCATCGGCATGCCTTTTTGTCAGGGGCAGTCAGACTGCGGTTGCAGGGCGGAAAAACCAGTGTTCACACTAGCCAATCCCACAACGTAAATCCAGCCTTGCAGCCCGAAAAAGGCTTAATTGTTGAGCCCGCTCCCGGTGGTGTGGATAACCTCTGCCGCGGGTGCTGCCTTGGCGGGTTTGGGCTTGGGGGTAGCGGCTTTTTTCGCCGGTTTGGCAACGGGTGACGCGCTTTTGCCTGTGCGGATATGATCCGACAGCAAGCCGACGGCAGTGCCGAAATAGCTTGAACGGTTCCATTTCAAAATGACTTTATAGTTGTCATATACAATAAACGCACGCCCTGATGGGCCGTCAGGCTGGATCAGCGACGCCTTGATCGTATCGCTGTTAGCCACCTGCGCATCGTTGAGTCCGCGCACATTGAGGTTGCGCCAGAAGCTCAGCGGGTATTCCTGATCCACCCCCAAAAGCTTGCGGTTGAAGTTCTGCGGCAGGCGCACTTCGTGTCCCCAGCCCTGCCCGCGCTTCCACCCGCTTTGCGACAGGTAATTGGCGGCAGAGGCAAAGACATCGGCCTGCGTATCCCAGATATCGCGCTTGCCATCGCCGTTGTAATCAACGGCAAAGCGCAAAAAGCTCGACGGCATGAACTGGCATTGCCCCATCGCTCCCGCCCATGATCCCTTGAAGCGGTCAAGCGCGATGTGATCCTCGTCAAGGATTTTCAGCGCCTTCATCAACTCGCTGCGGAAAAACTCCGCACGGCGGCCGTCATAGGCCAGCGTTGCCAGCGCGTCGACGATCTTGTAGCCGCCGGTGATCGAACCATAGCTGGTTTCAACCCCCCATAGCGCAACGATGACGGCAGGATCGACGCCGTACTTATCGCCGATCTGCTCCAGCAGTTTCTTGTTGTTGAGATAGCGCGTGCGGCCCTTGTCCTTGCGGTCGGCACTGACCACACTGTCGAGGTATTGGTCAAGCGTGCGGGTCTTTTCAGGTTGCTTGCGGTCCAGCTCGATGATGCGGGGAATGGGTTGCAGGGTATCGGGCAGCGCTGCATTCACAGTGGCCTGCGAAATGCCGCTGGCCACCGCCTCGCGCCGCAACTCGCCCAGCCATGTTTTGAAATCGCGCGCCTGTGCCTGCGTGTGCGGCATCGCCAGAATGCCGATCGCCATACCCGCCGCCAGTACCAGACGCCATGCCTTCGTGATCATTTTACCCCTAAACCCCGTGTGGCGCCGATGCGCCGTTAAACCCCTCACATATATAGATTTAATCGTTTCAGGGGTGCGAAGTCAAAGCAATTCGGGCGCAACTTTGCCCGTTGCCCTGCGCACACGGGCGCGATATAAAGGGGCCATCAAACCGCACGCACTTTTATACGGATGGGTGGCCGAGTGGTTTATGGCTCTAGTCTTGAAAACTAGCGTAGGTGTAAGCTTACCGTGAGTTCGAATCTCACCCCATCCGCCATCTCCTCTTTTCCCGCATTGCATAGGCCACAGATGAAAAGAATTGCCATTCTCTTCGTTGCTCTCGCAATTTCCGCCTGCGCGCCGACGACGACCACGATGTACTATAAAAAAGGCGCGCAGCTGGCGACGACACAGCAGGTCTATGACAGTTGCAAGATCAGCTCGCTCAAGGAAGTGCCGCAGAACATCGTCACCGATTACTACCCCGGCCATTACGATCCGGGCCGCCTGAGTTGCCATACCTATGCCTATGGCTATGCCGATTGCCAGCGCATCGGCGGCTATTCCACCCCGCCGACAGTGACGCACCGCGACACCAATCAGGGCCTGCGCAACCGCTTCATGCAACGCTGCATGGGTGACAAAGGTTATTCCCTGATGACCTTCCCCTATTGCAAGGATGGGCAGGTCGGCTATAACCCGCTCAACCGCGCCCCGCCGCTCGACCAGATCTATTGCATCCAGCAGGGCGCCCCACAATTGCAGGATTGAAAAAAGGACCGCGCAATTATCATGCGCGGCCTTCCAGCTTGTCCGTTTGCGCCTTGAACCACGCGACGACATCCGGCCTGCGGCCCTGCATCAACTTGCCCCAGTTGTTGTTGCGCAACACGGTTTTGCCATCCATGCCCCACCACGTATCCACGACGTACAGAAACACCCACGGATTTTTCTTCGCCGCGCAGGAGAGAATAAAGGTTTCGCACTGGTAAAAGTAATGCGGCCCGTGATGGCCGTGGCGGTTGCGTTGCCATGATACACTGCCGCTTTCCCATTGATACGCGCGCAGGCCGGGATTGGCGGCCGCATGAACTCGCCCGAATACGTTTGAGAAGCGGATATCGTTGAAACCGGTCATTCAGGCCCTTTCCTCGCGGGCATGAAAAACCCGCCGTTGCGGCGGGTAAAAGAAGCTCCCGCCACGCTTTGTTGCGCCGCAGGAGTCATCAGCCATGTTAGCGGCGGTTATGAGGGAGAACTCCATTCCCTGTTCTTCTGACTATAAAAAATATTTCACGCAAGTCAATATTCCTGCGGCTGCCCACTGGCCACTTGCATGGCGGCGCATGACCTCATACACTCGGGCATCTGCATTCATTCTCCGGAGAAACCCCATGCGTAACGCCCTTCTTCACTGGATCCTCAGCGCCTTTGCCGTCTGGGTCGTCTCGGCGCTTGTTCCCGGCTTTCAGATCGCGGGCGCGGGTTCGGCGCTGCTGGCCGCACTTGTCATTGGCCTTGTCAACGGCACCATCGGGTTTTTCCTCAAGATCGTTACCTTCCCCATCACGGTGCTGACCTTTGGCCTGTTTCTGTTCATCATCAACGCACTGACGTTGTTGATGTCGACAGCTATCGTACCGGGTTTTGACATTGCGGGCTTTGGCGCTGCCTTTATCGGTGCGATCGTTCTGTGCCTGGTCAACGTGGTCCTGCGCGCGGTTCTGGGCGGCAAATAAGCCCGACAGCATTGAAAAGGCTCGATTAAGGCAGAAATGCTATTTTCTTGCTATTTAGCAGAATATCCGGCAGAATAGATGCATTCGAGATTTTAGTTTCTGACTTGTTTTCCTGCCTTCGGGCGTTCTCCAAGACATCGCTGTTATTTTCGGATGAAACGTATGCGCAATGGTTGCGCCTGCGTTGGCACGAAAGTGCGTTTCTATGTCTAAAAGGAGAGCATTCAATGGCTCAAGGTACTGTTAAATGGTTCAACTCGACCAAAGGTTTTGGTTTTATCCAGCCCGAAGCCGGCGGCAGCGATGTGTTCGTTCACATCAGCGCGGTTGAACGTGCAGGTCTGCGCACCCTCAACGAGGGCCAGAAGATCAGCTACGAAATCCAGAGCGAGCGTGGCCGCGACAGCGCGACCAACCTGCAAGCCGCTTAACAGCGTCTGAAAGATTTCACGACAAGCCCTGCAAACCCTATGGTTTGCAGGGCTTTTCTTTGCCCTCGTACGGGGAACCGCACCCCCCGCCCAAACGTTTGCCTGATGTAGCGTCAAACCACCAAGCAAGGAGACCCGTCATGGAAAACGTCAACGATCCCAAACGTGATGATGTCGACCGCGCCTCGGCCGATTCCTTCCCCGCCAGTGATCCGCCCGCCTGGACCAAAACCACCGCGGTGCCGCACGACGAGGACATCAAGAAAAAAGAAATCGAAAAAGAAGAAAAAGATAAAAAAGAGAAATCGGGTGGCTGCGGCAATTGCGGTTGCCATTAACCCCGCCTGAACGGCACAAGAAAAAAGCCCGCCATCTTGCGATGACGGGCTTTTTCGTTTCAGCCGGAATAAACCGGCGAAAACTTATGCTGCTTGCAGGTTCGACGCTGCGGGGCGGCCACGCTGTTCCTCGATTTCGAAGGACACTTTCTGACCTTCGTTGAGGGTACGCAGACCTGCGCGTTCAACCGCGCTGATGTGAACGAACACATCTGCGCCGCCGTTGTCAGGCTGGATAAAACCAAAACCTTTGGTTGCGTTAAACCATTTAACAGTACCTTGAGCCATCATGGCCTCCTTGTAGAAAAAGCACTCTCGTGCAACTCAATTACCCATGCCTGAGGAACATGGACAACCCGAATATCCGATAGCGACGTCGATGGTGAGCCTTGGATAATCCAGAGGTGCAAGCCAGAACTTCAGTCTCGAATATGATTGAATTATGCTGAAATTACCGAAATAGCAAAGAATATTTTGCCTTATTGCGTTAAATAACTGCGATTTTGTAAAAAAATTAGCCCCAAAAGACCAATTATTGCGGCTTATTGCCCTGCATCAACCAATTGGCGACTAATGATGCGCTGCGCAAAGGGAATACGCGCGGCCAGCTTGTGCAAACCAAAGCGCATTGCACCTGCCAACGGGTCGCGGCGGGTGAACAGCGTGGCGATGAAATTGGTCGCCAGATACAGCGGACGGGTCGCCAGACGGTGCTGGCGGGTATATTGGGCCAGCAAGGCGCCACTGGCGTAGTCATGGCCGCGCGCCTGTGCGCGGGCGATGATGGCGCTGATGGTTTCAACGCTGCGCAAGCCAAAGTTAAAGCCGTGTGCTGTGACCGGATGCATGCCGACGGCCGCATCGCCCGACAAAATAAATGATGGCGCATGAAACGCCGTGGCATAGGTCGCCATCAGCGGATAGGAATGGCGCTTGCCCGCCATCTTCATCTTGCCGTGGCGGCCTTCAAACCACTGGTTGATCCTGGCCGCATAAGCATCGTCGTCAAGTGCAAGCAATGCGCGGGCCTCGTCCTTTTCGACCGTCAGCACGGCCGAGCAATGCCTGCCCGCCAGCGGCAGGATGGCCAACGTGCGATCGGCCTGAAACCATTCGTAGGCCGTATCGTTGTGCGGCTTGTCATGCGCCATCTTGCACAGGATCATGATCTTGTTGAAATCGAGCTTTTCGGTGTCGATGCCCAGCATGGCGCGCGCGGGTGAAAAGCGGCTGTCCGCCGCCACGATCAGGCGGCCCGCAATGGTGCGGCCGTCATCCAGCGTCACCTGCCCGCCGGTCTCAGACGTTTCAACGCCCGTGACCTCGCAGCCAAACAACAACGTCACATTGTCGCAGGCCAGCGCGGCATCATAGGCGGCCTTGCGGATGATATGGTTTGGCACCATGTAAGACAGGCGGTCCCTGCCCGTGCCTGCCGCCGCAAAGGACAGCGGCGTTGCGAATTTTTTATTAAGGACATGGGCGGTCTTGATCTGCCCGAGGTCGTGTTTGGCAATCGCAGGCCAGATGCCAAGGTTTTTCAGCAATCCTACCGAGCGATGCGTCAAAGCAACCTCGCGCCCATCCTCGGCAGGATGCGCGACTTTATCCTGCGGCTGTTTTTCAATCACAGTGCAGGCAAGCCCCAGCCCCGACAGGCTGACAGCCATCGACAGGCCCGCAGGCCCTGCACCGATAATGACGATATCCGTATTTTGCGATTTTTTAGACATGGCTGCACACTCTTTTGAAGCTGCGCCTAATATAGTCCGCCCGGCGGAGCGGTTCAACCCGCCCCGCCGTAGCCGGATTATGCCCAGCGTTTGCGTCCGCCGCCGGATTTTTGCGGCTTGCCAGCGCCATAGGCGCCTTTTTTGGCACCGAAGGGCCTTTGCGCGCCAAAGCTTTTGCCGCCGGACGGCTTTTTGCCAAAGCTGCGGCGGTCGTCATCGCCGCGTGCCGGACGACGGTCATCGCGGAAGTCACCACCACGTGCGGGGCGACGGTCGTCGCGGAAATCACCGCCACGCGCCGGACGGCGGTCATCACGGAAATCACCGCCACGTGCGGGGCGACGGTCGTCGCGGGAGTCACCGCCACGCGCCGGACGGCGGTCGTCACGGAAATCACCACCACGAGCCGGACGGCGATCGTCACGGAAGTCACCGCCACGTGCCGGACGGCGATCATCGCGCAAACCGCCTTCGCGGCGGCCTTCGAAACGGCCCTCGCCGCCACGGCGTTCCTGCCGGTAGCCGTCGCGCTCCTGACGGACTTCGCGATAGACGTCTTCAAGTTCGCGTCCGTTGTCGAACGGATTGCCGCCAAAACTACGCTTGGGTTTGCGCTCGCCTTCAGGCTTGCCACCGCGTGCGGGTTGCTGACGCTTGCTTTCCCACGGGCTGCGGCCACGTGCGGGTTCGTCACGCTCGAAACGCTCGCCGAATTTCTTGCCAGCGGATTTTTTGCCGGCAAACTTGCCGCCGTCGCGGCGCGGGCTGTTGCGCTCTGCCGTGCGGTTGCTGCGTGCGTTGCGGTCTTCCTCGGGGTTGATCAGTTGCTGGATCGCTTTCCACTTTTTGAAGTCGGCAGAGGTGATCAGGTTGACCGCCTCGCCTTGCGCGCCTGCACGGGCCGTGCGGCCGATGCGGTGGATGTAGTCTTCGGGCACCTGCGGCAGGTCGTGGTTGATGACGTGTTCGATATGCGGGATGTCAAGGCCGCGCGCGGCAACGTCGGTTGCCACGAGGATGCGGAATTTCTTGTCGCGGAAATCGGCGATCACGCGGTCGCGCTTGCGCTGTTGCAGGTCGCCGTGGATGGCATCGGCGCCGTGGCCGGCATTGCGCAGTTTCTTGGCCAGCTTTTCGGTGCCATAGCGCGTTTTGACGAAAATAATAATCGAGCCGCTGCGGTCGTTGAGCTGTTCGTTGAGCGCGTCGAATTTCTCGGCATCCGTGGTTTCAATGACAACGGATTTAATCTTTGCCGCGGGCTTGTTGACCTCGCCGATGGTGATGCGCGCGGGCATCTTGAGGTACTGCTTGGACAGCTCCACGATTTCCTTGGGCATGGTGGCCGAGAACATCAGCGTCTGGCGCTTTTTCGCCATCTTGGCGATGATGGTTGCGATCTGCACGTCAAAGCCCAGGTCGAGCATGCGGTCGGTTTCATCCAGCACGAGGAAATCCGCACGGTCCAGCCACAGCGAACCGCGCTCGAGGTGGTCATTGATGCGGCCCGGCGTGCCGACGATCAGGCGCGGGCGGCGCTCCAGCTGCATTATCTGCTTGTTGATCGACTCGCCGCCGATGAGGGTTGCGGTATAAAGGTCTTTGTGCAGCAGGCGCAACGGCTGGATGGTCGCCATGACCTGTGTCGCCAGTTCGCGCGTCGGCGTCATGACAAGCGCCATGCTCTTGGGGTTGTTGATGAGGTGCGTCATCATCGGCAGCGCGAAAGCCGCCGTCTTGCCCGTTCCGGTCGATGCGGTGCCAAGCACGTCGCGGCCCTCGAGCGCGGGGGGAATCGCCTGCGCCTGAATGGGGGTCGGGGTGGTGAAGTTGATTTTATCGAGCGCGGTTACGATGGTTTCGGGCAGGCCGAATGATTTAAAGTCGGTCGTCATAGCGGGGGTATCCCCTTCTTTCATATGTCGTTTTGCGCGCGCGGCCACACCGGCCGCACGGGGCAAAAGAGAGCGTTAAGCGCCTGCAAACACGCCACCACTACGGTGCAACGGGCAGACATGAACTCTCTCTCAACAAAACGCAAATGTCGGCGGGGTGTCAAAAAAGCATGGCGGTTAAACGGCCAGCCAGAGTTTCATCTCATACGCACGCGAAACATATTGCCAATTACCGTAAGATGCAAGTACATTCTGTACGAAAATTACCTTTAACGAGAATTTCATAGCAATTACAACGGCAATGCTCCATCCCGCCCTTAAACAGCTCGGTCTTGAAAACGCGGTCTTTATCGCGCCGATGACCGGTATTACCGACCGGCCCTTCCGCCGTGCGGTGCGCCGTTTTGGCGCGGGGCTGGTGTTTTCCGAGATGATCGCCAGCCGCATGGTGGTCGAAGAACTGCGCGGGTCGAGCAAAACCAGCGACAGCTACCTCGATGAAACCCCGATGGGCGTACAGCTGGCCGGATGCGAGCCCGAGGTCATGGCCGAGGCCGCACGCATCAACGCTGGTCGCGGCGCCACGCTGATCGACCTTAACTTTGGCTGTCCCGTCAAAAAGGTGGTCAACAAGTTTTCAGGCTCGGCCATCATGCGCGACGAAAAACTGGCGGGCGAGATCATGGGCGCCGTCGTCAGGGCCGTGCCCGGCACGCCCGTCACCATGAAGATGCGCCTTGGCTGGGACGATACCAGCCTCAACGCCGCCAACATCGCGCGCATCGCGCAGGACTGCGGCATCCGCATGCTGACCGTGCATGGCCGCACGCGCCAGCAGATGTATACCGGCAAAGCCAACTGGCAGGCCGTGCGCGCCATCAAGGACAGCGTGCGCCTGCCCGTGATCATCAACGGCGACGTGGTCGATACCGCAAGCGCCAAAACCGCACTGGCGCAATCAGGTGCGGACGGCGTGATGGTGGGCCGCGGCGCGCAGGGCCGCCCGTGGGTGGCGCGCATGATCGCAGATGGTCTTGCAGGCGCCAATGATCACACGCCGGATACAGCGCAGTTGCGCGAGACGATCCTGACCCATTACGAAGAATTGCTGTCGCACCACGGCACGCATGTCGGCATGCTCAACGGCCGCAAGCATATCGGCTGGTATTTAAAGGATCACGCGGGGAGCGATGAGTTGCGCGGGCGCATCAATACATGCGACGACCCGCAACGCGTGATGGAGATGGTGGGCGATTATCTCGCCACCCTGTCCGACCAGCCCCCGCCCAGCGCAAGATAAAGGTCGACCGCCGAGGTCAGGCGTTCGCTGCGCGATTGCGAATAGGAATCCTTGGCCGACAGCTCGTCGCGCTGTACATCCAGCAAGGTCTGGAAATCCGCAGCGCCCGCATCGTACAGATCACGCGATAGCTGATAGGCGCGGCTGGCCTCGCGCGCGGCGGTGGCCAGCAACTTTTCGCGGGTTTGCGTCGCCGTGGTTGCGGCCAGCGCATCTTCGACTTCCTGGAATGAAACAAGGATAGCCTTGCGGTAAGCCGCCAGCAATTCTTTCTGGCGCGCGGTGGCTTGCTCTACCCCGCCTTCAAGGCGCCCCCCCTGAAAGATTGGCGCGGTCAGGCCCGCCAGCGCATTGATGACGGTCGAAGCCGGATCGCCAAAACCGCCGCTGGCGATGCTGGCGCCAAGGCCGAGGTTAAGGCTCGGGAACAAGGCGGCGCGCGCGGCGGTGATATTGGCATTGGCCGCGATCAGGTTTTGCTCCGCCGTGCGGATGTCGGGACGGCGCTCCAGCAGGCGCGATGGCTGGCCCGGCGAGATCGCGGGAATATTGAGCATGGCAAGGCTGCGCGCGCGCACCTTGACGGTCTGGGCAGGTTCACCCACCAGCACCGCCAGCGCGTTTTCAGCCGTCGCAATGCCGCGCACGATGGTCGCGCGCTGGGCCTCGGTCGTGGCAAGGGCGGCGCGCTGCTGGGCGACATCGACGCTTGATGCCGCACCGGCCTCAAAGCGTGCTTCGACGATCTGCAGTAATTCGCGCGCATTACCCAGTGTGTCGTCGGAAATCTTCAAGCGTTCATAGCCGTTGACCAGCGTGAAATAGGTGCGCGCGACCTCGCCCATCACCAGCAGGTTGACGGCTTGCTGGTCAAAACGCGCGGCCTCCAGCCCGGCGCGCGCGCTATCACGCGTGGCGCGGTTGCGCCCGAACAGGTCGACTTCGTAATTGACGGACAATCCGGCACCAAGGCTGGTTTCGTTCGTGGTGCGTCCGCTGGCGGGATTGTTGCGGCTGCGGCCCGCACTGGCGGTTGCGTCGACGCTCGGCAGCAAATCCGCACCTGCAATTTTCAGCTGCGCGCGTGCCTGTTCGATGCGCGCAAGGGCGGCGCTGATATCGGTATTGTCGGCGACGGCCTTGTCGATCAGGCCGTTGAGTTCGGTACTGCCAAAGCTTTTCCACCAGTCCTGCGCGATCTGGTCGGCGGGTACGCCGCCGCCCTGGCTGAAGGCCGCAGGGGCCGTCACGGCGGGGCGCTGGTAATCGTCGCCCACGCTGCAGGCCGACAGGGTCAAAACCACCGCCAGTGCCACCGTTGCCTTCAAAATAACTGGATATTTCATAGATTTACTCCGCTGCCGAACCCTTGTGACACGCAGGATATAGCCCAAACCCTGCGCCTGTAAACGCCTGAATTTACAGTTTTTCGCGGCGTGCCTCGTAGAGCATCAAGGCACTTGCGATGGCAAGGTTGAGGGATTCCGTCTGCCCGCTCATGGGAATTTTCACGCGCTGGTCGCACAGTTCCGCCAGCGCATCCGACAGGCCCGCCGTTTCGCTGCCCATGACGATCATCATGTCAGACGTCGCATAATCGACACTGCGGTAATCAACCGCACCTTTCAAATGCGTGCC
The DNA here is from genome assembly GCA_023444705.1 of Pseudomonadota bacterium. Classification (GTDB taxonomy): domain Bacteria; phylum Pseudomonadota; class Alphaproteobacteria; order Micavibrionales; family UBA2020; genus JAEXMB01. Next base: position 37,330 of record JAEXMB010000042.1, read on the forward strand.
GACCAGCTTGCCCGTGTACCCTGCCCGCCATGCCGCAAATGACGGCTGGTCAAAACGCACCAGCGGCATACGGGGCAGCGAGCCCATTGTCGCACGCACGACATCCGGTGCGAAAGGATCGCAGGTCTGGCCGATCAGCGCGATGCCCGCGCACGATACGGCATCAGCCGTGCGGATGATGGTGCCAAGATTGCCGGGGTCGCGGATATCCTCAAGCGCCAGCCAAAACCCGCGGCCCGCATCCTGCGCATCCGCCCAGTGCTGATGCATGACGGCGATGACATCCTGCGCGTTATCGCGATTGACGATGCGCGACATCAGCTCTGCTGTCACCTGGACATGACGCGGGGCATCGATAGCGACTGTGGCCCCGCCTGCGCTCACCAGCGTATGCACGCGCCAGCCCGCCGCAACGGCCGCAGCGACATCGCGCAGGCCTTCGATGATGAACAGCCCTTCGTCCTCGCGGTTCTTTTTGAGCGCAAGGCCGCGCAGCCATTTGACTGTGGGATTTGCGGCGCTGGAAATCAGGGGTTCGTGTTTCATAACCACGATATAACCACACTCGGCCGCCAATTGCATCGGCTGTTTTTTCCCGATAGAATTGGACCACGCAACATCCCGCGCGCATCTGTCATAAGGAGACACCCCCATGCCGTCGATCAAACGCCCTCTGATTGCAACCGCCATCGTTCTGGCATTGGCAACGCCGTGGGCGGCATCGACCTTCCTGCCCGCGCGCGCCGGCGATACCTCAAGCGCCGCTATCACTGCCACCGCATCCGATAGCGCCACCATCATGGTCAGCGCGCAGGCCGATGTGCGCATCGCACCCGACATCGCCACCATCAATGCGGGCGTGGTCACACAGGCCGACAGCGCCGATGCCGCCATGCAAGACAACCGCACCAAGATGAACGCCGTGTTCGAGGCCCTGAAAAAAGCAGGCGTTGCCGACAAGGATATGCAGTCGGCAGGCATCACCATCAACCCGCAATACCGCTACGCCGAAAACCAGCCCCCCGTGGTCACGGGCTATCAGGCCAGCAACACCGTCAACGTCACCCTGCGTGACATGGCCGCTGTGGGCGGCGTGATCGACGCGCTGGTCGGCCAGGGCGTCAACCAGCTCAATGGCCCGACGTTTGACGTCGAGGACAAGGACAGCGCGCTCAACGAAGCCCGCACCAAAGCCGTTGGCAAGGCACGCGACCGCGCCAAGCTGTACGCAGAAGCCGCAGGCGTGAAGATCACCCGCCTGAAAAACCTTAGTGAACAAAGCATGATGTCGCCGCAAACGCCATATCCGATGATGCGCATGGCGGCAATGGACAGCGCGGGCAGTTCCACCCCCGTCGCACCCGGCGAAGTGATGCTCAGCGTCACCGTCAGCATGACTTACGAGATCGCCGAGTAAACGGGGACGACAATGACGCAAAACAAGGTCTCCCAGCATATCCTCGACAAAAAGCGCCAGAACCGCCGCCAGATTATCTGGTCGGCCGCGCTGGCGACGATCACCGTGCTGGCGATGACCTACTATGATGTCAAGCTGCGCACCTATACCGTGCAGGACATGCCGGTGGTCGAATATCACTACCTTGCCAGCGACGCGCAGGCGGGCGATATTCCCGATGACTACACCAGCCTGACCATCTGGCAGGGCGTGCTGGCGCCGCAACCCGACGGCAGCGTCAAGATCGAAGGCGATCCGGTCACGCCCACGACCTTCGCACAGCGCCAGATCGACCTGAGCTTCAAGCTGGCCTCCCTGCCCGCCAACGCGCAACTCGCGCTGGTCAAAACCATCGGCGATACGCTCCACCGCTGGGAGAGCAAGAACAACCTGGTCATGGATGCGATGATCGACACCGCCGATCTGGATGGCACGCCCGTCGCGCGGCTGGAAAGCCTGCTCGCCGACCTGCACGCAACCTACAAGGGCCAGTACCGCTACACGCTGGCCTTTGACCCGCTCGACAAGGACGATCTGCTGGTCAGCCTTGACGATGTTGCGCGCACCCAGTTGCTCAAGACGGTCTATAGTTTGTCAATTCGTGTCACGCCCGACACTGCAAGCGCCGCCATTGCCGCCGCCGATACGCTGGGCTATCGTTTTTCGGTCATGGTCCCGCCGGGCACCGACCTGACGACCTTCGAGACCGACGCCACAGCCAAGGCCAAACACTTCAGCCACTTTATCCGCGACGTCACGCCGCCGGCACAGCACTAACCCCACACCGCGGAGCATTTCTATGACAATCGAAGCTGGCAGCAAAGTTCCCGCCTTCAAGGCCATGACCGCCGATGGTCCGATCACGCACAAGGACCTCAAAGGCCAGACGACGATCCTTTATTTCTATCCCAAGGACGACACGCCCGGCTGCACCACCGAGGCCTGTGGCTTTCGCGACAACCTGCCAAAGTTCACCCGCGCCAAGGCACGGGTCTATGGCGTGTCCAAAGACAGCCTTGCGCGCCATGAAAAATTCGCCACGAAGTATGAGCTGCCCTTTACCCTCATCAGCGACGAGGACGGCAGCATGTGCGATTCTTTCGGCACATGGATCGAAAAGTCGCTCTATGGCAGAAAATATATGGGAATTGACCGCGCCACCTTCCTGATCGACAGTGACGGTGTCATCCAGCAGGTCTGGCGCAAGGTCAAAGTGGCCGGCCATGTTGATGAAGTTCTGGACGCCGCAAAAAAGATCAAATAGAACAAAAAATTACCCTAAATATCTCATTTTATAGATTAATCTAAAAGCTCACCTTTTACTTTAAAAAATACGCTTGCCGAATCGTTTAGGTTATGTAACTTTCGGGGCACTTCTCTTATCTGGGCCAAAATGTCTTGCATCTTAGGTGCATTCACGCTTTGCTGGAGCCATTCCACAGCAACAGTTGAAGCATCGGGCAAATTCGCCAAGGTGACGGAAAACAGAATTCGCCCTCACGGGCACACGAGCTGACCTGGCGCAAGCCGGTCTGGGTAATCAAGCAGGCAGCTAAACTCCCCTGAAACCCCAAAACCCCACTTGGTTACCCACCCCCATACAAAACCCCCGCCGGCACGGCGGGGGTTTTTGCTTGCGCGTCTGTGCCACGCTCAGGTTTTACTTTTGCAGTAGACTGTCAATCTTTTGGCTCAGCATGTTGAAATCAACAGGCTTGTTGATGTACCCCGACGGCTTGAGATGATCGACGGCTAGGCGGTCGCGCGGATCGCTCAGCGCCGTCAGAAAGACAAAGGGAATATCGGCAAACTGTGGATAGGCCCCGCGAATGCGCTCCAGCACCTCATAACCCGACATCCCCGGCATGGCGCGGTCGCACAGTACAAGGTCCGGCTCGCCCGTGATCATCATCTGCAGGCCATCCACCCCATTGGCGGCCTCGATCACCTTGTGCCCGCGCTCGGTCAGGTCGTCCAGCAGCATCTCGCGCACTTGTGGCTCGTCCTCGATCAACAGTATGCGTGCCATCGTTCCCCTCGTCATCTGGCTACCCCCTTTACCACCCCGGTCAGCGAAGCGGCATTCCCATGCCGTCCGAGACATGAGTTCTTTTACCATATTATTTTTTAAGAAAAGGTTAATAGCACCGTTAAGATCGGCCTACCGCCTAGGACGCGCTGCCCACAGCCTCGACCGGAAGGCGCACGGTCACAATGGTGCCCTCACCCTCCACGCTCGCAATATCGAACTGCCCGCCATGCAGCTCCACAAAACGGCGCACCAGACTAAGGCCCAGACCGGTACCGGGAATACCGCTGGAGGTCGAGGCGCGGAAATACTTGCTGGCAATCTTGGGCAATTCCTTTTCGGGGATGCCCACACCATAGTCCTGCACACTGATGACAACGTCGCGACCCTGCCTGAATGCGCGCACATCCACGCGGTCCTTGCCCGGCGAATACTTGACGGCATTGGACAGCAGGTTCGCCAGCATCTGGCGGATGATTTTCTCATCCAGCATCATCTGTGGCGGCAGTCCGTCAATCTGAGTGGCAAGTGTATGACCGCTTGCGATCTCCTGCTGGTCGCGTACAGCGGCGGCGATGACCGCCCCCACGTCGCAGGGCATAGGGTCAGCACGCAGGCGGCCGCTGTCCATCATATGGCTTGAAAGAATGGCCTCGATCAGGCGTACCAGGCGGTCGACCGCACCGCGGATCGTGGCACCACGCTTGACCAGTGCGGCGGGGTCGATACTCTCCGCGCGGTTCTGGATGATCTGGGCATTGCCGTCGATGATGGTCAGCGGCGTGCGGAATTCATGGCTGACCATCGACACGAAGGTCTTTTGCTGCTCGACGATGTCGCGTTCGGTTTCAAGCGCCGCCGCCAGTTCCGCCGCCTGTTCGGCCAGCATCGCCTGCTGGCGTTTAAGGTCGGTGATGTTGGTCGTGGCCACAACCGTCCCCCGCCCGTCCTGCATCTGCTTGGCGCGCAGGCGCAAGATTGTGCCGTTGTTCATGACGAATTCAACAGTGCCGCGCGGCGCCTTCCACCAGTTCAGTACATCAAGAAAGCGGCTGTCGTTTTCCTGCAGGCCGATTTCCACGGCCACGCTGCGAAATGCGTCGGCGACGTTGCGGCCGGGCACCAGCACTGCCGCGCTTTTGGGATAGGACTGGCGATAGTGTTCGCTGATGAACAAAATCGTGCCTTGCGCATCCATCGCCAGCAACGCGTCGGGGCTGGCATCGATCACGGTATTGGCGCGCGCCTGCACCTCGACCAGTTCGCGCGTGCGCTTTTCCACCAGGGTTTCAAGATGCTCGCGGTAGTTTTCAAGCTGTTCTTCCGCCTGACGTTGCGCGGTGACGTCGCGCAGGTTCATGACCACCGCATGCACCGTATCCGCCCCCAGCAGGTTGGTCGCGACAACCTCGCACTGCCGCCAGCCGCCGTTCTTGCTGCTCAGGCGGTATTCAAGCCCGTGCGGCGTATTGGGTGACGCACCGCAGACCGCAGCAAAGCCCGCCTGCGCGCTTGGCATGTCATCGGGATGGATGAAGTGAAACAGGCTTTGCCCCAAAACCTCCCATTCCTCGTAGCCGGACTGGCGGGCGAAGGCGGGACTGGTGTAAACGACCGTACCGTCGGCGTCGACCAGCAACATGATTTCGTGCGCGTGTTCGATCACGCCCTTAAAGCGTTCCTCGCTGCGCACCGCGCGCTGTTGCGCTTCGGCCAGTTGCTTGAAGGCCAGCAATTTTTCCAGCAGGTGGCGGCCAAGGGGCGATTCAAGCTCGCCCATGCTCATGACCTCGTCCACGCCATTGCGGATCAGCTCCGCGCGCTGTTCACCTGTAAAGTCGCCAAGGACGACGCAGGTTGTTTTCTTGAAAGCGCCGGTGATGACGGCGACATCCGCGGCTTCAAGCGTGCCTGCCGTATCGTCGACGAAGACAAGGTCGATCCAGTCGGTGACCTGCCCCATGTCGGCCAGCGCGCAAATGGCAAAGTGATGTTCATAGCTGGCCAGCGTGACGCGCAGAATGCGCTCCAGCACTGGCGCCGCAGCCAGCGCATTGCCGGTGATCAGCAGGCTGTGCAGGGTTTTCTTTATCGGCACGGGCGGTTCTCCCGCCTTTTGGCCGCTTTTATCTCCGACTGCCGCATGATCCCCCGGCTAACATTGATTTTATTCATTATTATGAGACAGCACCGCTGCAAATCCCCTTGCAGGCCCCGCGAGATTAGCACATAGATATATGCAGCGTGAGTGGCCTGTGGATAAATATCCATGCGCTATAAATTATGGTAATTAATATTCCCGCTTTTTCTGCCATATTTCTGTCCGCAAACAGCTTGACATAGTAGGTTTTCTGCGTATATTCGCACTCTGCATTTGCGGGATAGGTATATCTTTATCGGTGTTCCACCGCGCAGACACACGAATAACGAATTGAAAAGAAACGGTAAAAACCATGTACGCAATCATCAAAACCGGTGGTAAGCAGTATCGCGTTCAAAAGGACGACATCCTCGAAGTTGAAAAACTCGACGGTAAAGAAGGCGACACCATCTCGCTGGGCGAAATCCTGATGCTCGGCACTGATGGCAAAGCGACCATTGGTACCCCCACCGTATCGGGCGCCAGCGTCACCGCTAAAGTTCTCGGCCAGAAGAAGACCGAAAAGGTCATCGTCTTCAAAAAGAAGCGCCGCCAGAACTATCGCCGCAAAAACGGTCATCGTCAGAATGTCACGGTGCTGAAAATCACCGACATCAAAGCGTAACAACAACCGCTTTGGTTTGAACAGATAAGGAGTAATACGTCATGGCTCAGAAGAAAGCCGGTGGTAGTTCCAAGAACGGTCGCGACTCAGCTGGCCAGCGACTTGGCGTGAAAGTATACGGCGGTCAGGAAATCCTGGCCGGCGGCATCATCATCCGCCAGCGCGGCACGAAAGTGCATCCGGGTAAATTCGTCGGTATCGGCAAGGACCACACCCTGTTCGCCAAGCGCGACGGCGTTGTGAAGTTCCACGGCGGTATCAAAGGCCGTCAATACGTTTCGATCATCGAAACCGAAGACGCCGCCGCCTAATCACCTTAGGCGTCCGACCTGAATTCGCAAAAACCGGGGACGCCCACGCTCCCCGGTTTTTTGTTCACCAAGACTGCAATAAACCATGAAATTCCTCGACGAAGCAAAGATCTACCTTGAAAGCGGCAAAGGCGGCGCCGGCTCTTGCTCGTTCCGCCGCGAGAAGTATATCGACATGGGCGGCCCCGACGGCGGCAACGGCGGGCGCGGCGGCCACATCTATATCGAATGCGTCGAGAATCTTAATACCCTGATCGACTTCCGCTACACCCAGCACTTCCGCGCGGGAACGGGCCATCACGGCATGGGCGAATTGCGCTCGGGCGGCGTGGGCAAAGATATCGTCATCCGCGTGCCTATCGGCACCATCGTGCTTGACGAAGATAAAGAGACCGTCCTGCTCGACATGGTCACGCCAGGCGAAAAGGTGCTGTTCCTTAAGGGCGGTGACGGCGGTTTCGGCAACGCGCATTTCAAATCATCCACCAACCGCGCGCCGCGCAAGTTCCTGCCCGGCTGGCCCGGCGAGGAACGCGCTGTCTGGCTGCGCCTGAAACTCATCGCCGATGCCGGCATCGTCGGCCTGCCCAACGCAGGCAAATCGACCTTCCTGTCCGTGGTCAGCCGCGCCAAACCGAAAATCGCCGACTACCCCTTCACCACCCTTGCCCCCAACCTTGGCGTGGTCAAGCACCACGACCATGAATTCGTGCTGGCCGATATTCCGGGCCTGATCGAAGGCGCGCATGAGGGCCACGGCCTTGGCGACCGCTTCCTCGGCCACGTCGAGCGCACGGGTGTTTTGCTCCACCTTGTCGACGCGACTTCCGAAGATGTGGTGAAGGACTACAAAACCATCCGCGGCGAGTTGAAAGCCTATGGCGGCGGCCTTGCCAAAAAGCCCGAAATTCTTGTGCTGAACAAGACCGATGCCCTGCTGCCCGAAGAAGTGGCGGAAAAACAGGCCCTGCTGGCCAAGGCCAGCCGCAAGAAAGTCCACCTT
>JAEXMB010000030.1 GCA_023444705.1 Pseudomonadota bacterium
AGATGAAACCGCACGCTCCGGCACTGCCAAACGATGACGCATTCTTTAACCGCTTTTTTGCCGAGGTCGGCAGCTATCGTGATACGGTAGGCCGCCCGTTGCATGAAGTCGACTTTCGCGCAGAAGAAAGCCCGCAAGCTTTCAAGGCGTGTCCGTTCCATGACAGCCGCGCCGGTACGCTCATCAATAATCAGGCGTTGCGCCAGATTATGCAGGACTGGCGCGAGGTTGAACGCGGATTGTCATTTTTCGCGCAATCCGAGGCCCTGTCCGTGCGCGGCGCGCAAGACCTTCTAAATGCCTGGCGTGTCTCGCTGGCAACCATATTTGCGCCTTTATACCTTGTGCACAGAAAAGAACAGGCGCTAGCAAGCGGTGAAATCCCCACTGTTGTCTCCGGCCTTTTCAAGATTATGCTGGATGTGCCAACGACACTCGATCTGATGTTCTTTGCGATGCCGCAAAAAATGCAGTCATTGCAAGGCAAGGACGCCGCACGGTCAATATACGCATACGCCAATGAAAGCAGTATTCTTGTTAACGGCGCATATTCCTGCGCGGGCGCGCCCAATCTGATTGATGCAATTGCAATGCGTTTGGTCTGCGCAACGGGCGAGACATCAGAAGCGTGGCGCGCTCTTTTTCCCGATTGGGGGCATTTTTCAAGGTTTTCGGCGCTGATGACCGCCCAGTATGCGGTTAGTCTGATTTATCAGGCGGCGTTGGCTGTATCGATGGAGGATCTTTGCGCGCATGCGGGGGTGCAACACGCGTCACCGCAGATGCCCTTGGCCGCGTATGAAAGACGCCGGCGCATTGTGTTGTCACATTGGAAAGACGCCGCACACTGGACGCCCACGCTATCTTGCATTCAGCATGCAGTCTGTGAAGGGCTGCTCGATATGCAAGCCCGCATCGAGCCTGTATTCACGGCAACGCAGCGGTATCTTCACGCTGCGCGTGGTGCGGGTCTGGCGGAGGTCTCTTTTCTGCATGAAGAGTATCATGCGCTTGTCGAAGATTGCATACAGGCGTTGCAAAATGACATTCATCGTCATCTGCAAACCGAGAGCCTGTTTAAAGAGCCGGTTGGATTTACGCGCAAGCGGCAAGACCATCCCCTGAACGTCATTCGCCAAACCCATCCTTTTGCTGCTGAAGCGGTCAAAAAGGTGCGCGCATGAAAATAGCAGATGCTGCTTTTTCGCCGTCGCCGCTTTATCCTGCGAGCTTGCACGGCAATGAACGCATGTTGGATGTGGATATGGCCTGCGCGGCGCTTGATTTTTATCACATGGTTCATGACGCCCCCAAGACGTTCACTGAAGAAAACAGACGCGCGCTTGTGTGCGGTGATTGGCAGACACTTGGGGAGTTGATGCTTCAGGGAGGCTTTTTCTCTGCATCCGGTGTTGGGGCTGTTGTTGCCGATTACCGTGTCTGGCGACCGGGCGTCAAGTCATGTTTGTCGTTACTGGTCTGCCGCAAGGACTATGACATCGAAGAATTCCCATTCGATGTCGCTGGGTTACAGCTGCTGTATGGTTGTGTCGACTATACCCCTGTAATACCTGTGCATATCATGGCAAGTCTTGGCAATATCGGCGGTGCGCAAGGTGAGCTTTTTATCGTGCCGACAGCATGGAAAAAAATGCCGGCGCTGGCGAGCGCTGCGCCGTTGCTGGATATTGATGCGCAAATTGCACGCATGCGCCAGAAGACAAAAGGCGGCTATTGGCGTACGCTTGTGGATGGCGATATGGCCGATCTCATCGAGGGGTTGATGGCAGACGATGACGCATATCGACGTGCGATGCATTGGGAATACGCACTGCACGAATACGGGCATGCATGCGGGCGCTTTGCCGAAAATTCAACCCTCATCGCAAGCAAGATGTCTTATGCCGCATTCGAAGAATGGCGCAGCGACGGGGTGATGGCAGCTATCGTGCAGTTTCACATGGAAAAGGGACTGATTTCCGATACGCAGGCACGCAATATCCTCATATCCAACTTTATGACGCGATTCGGTGTCGACATAACGCGCCAGCACGACCGCATCGACCATGATTTTCTTGCAACGTATTTTACCCTGCGCGGCTTTTTGTATTCAGGTAAAATGGCATGGGAACATGGCCGCCTCTGTGCAACCCGAGGTGATGTAAGTCACGTCGATTTTTGGCTGTCGCTGTATGCACCACACAGCATGCGCGCTAATATTGCAACGCGCATGGATACCCCTGCGCTGTGTGTTGACGACTTGTTGCCGCACAGCGATTATACGCTTGAAGAGTTTCACCGCTACGCACAACAAGGAAAGAGAGCATGAGTATCGACGGCAACTACGACCAGGGTAATATTTTTAAGCAAATCCTTGAAGGGCGGGCGCCCGCCGTGAAGGTCTATGAAGATGCCGGCCATCTGGCGTTCATGGACATTTTCCCTGAATCGCGTGGACATACGCTGGTCATACCCAAAACCGAAGCGCGCAACTATCTGGATTTGCCTGCCGATGCAATCGGCGACTATATGAAGGTCGTGCAGAAAATCGCCGCTGCTGTTCATCGTGCTCTGGATCCTGCCGGCATACGTATCATGCAATATAACGGTGCCGAAGCAACGCAGACCGTCTTTCATGTCCACTTTCATATCGTGCCCTGCTATAGCGGGGTTGCGCTGACCGAACATGCGCAAACGGCGGCGCCTGTGCATGAGCTGGAAGAAACCGCGGCGTTGATCCGTGCGCAACTGAAGTAGGGCTTTTATGCACTCCATCGAAACCTTTATTAAGTTATTCCGCGACGAGACACAGCTGACGCACGTGTTCAATGAAACGGTAACGTTGCAGAACATCCGGCAAGATTTTCCGGCCATTGCGCAGGCATCGGGATTTCCCCCCGGCGATATTTCTATGGCCTATGTCGCTGGCAGCTATGCGCGCGGACAGCAAACCGCGCACAGCGACATCGATATAGAATGCTATTCCGCCGCGATTACGCAGGAATATCAAAGCACCTTCAAATGGAAGGGGTATCTTATATCTTTTTCGGTATATCCTGCCGGAACTGTCCGCGGGGAGCCCGATAATCTCGTCGACCGGAGTTGGGCAAGGTCTTGCTACAAAACGGCACAACCTGTCTATGATCCACATAACGCATTTGCCGCAATGGTGTCGCGCTATGCCGATCAGGAGATGATTGGCGAAAGCGATATTCCAAACGGTTTGTGGAAAACCTTGCGCAAGGTGATTGAATACAAACGTAAGATGCTATCGGCTATAGAAACGGGCGATACGCTTGTGCAGAATTTCGCTGCAGTACGCTTCATTGAAAGCTATGCCGTAGCGCGCAATATCCTGGTCAATGCAGAAATAAGCTCTGAAAAAGCGCAATTTGATGTTCTCAAGACAATGGTTGATACGAGCGGCGAAACTTTTCACGCAAAGGCGCTGCGCCTGCTTTCAACACGCAATATCGATGAATGCAGGCTTTTGACACGCCCGTTCCTTGACGATCTGATCGCTGTTCTTGAAGGCTTGAAACCCGGCATGCAAAAAGCAGACAACGCGCCCGCCACGAAACGTCCTTAGCGGCAGAGTTTCAAAATGGTCGAAAGGTAGGATTGATAGACCGGCAGGACAGTCTTGATCTCCATGCTTTCATCGGTGCCGTGAATGTTATGCCCGCTCACACCAAAGCCGCAAAGCGCGGGAATATCGTTTGCCGCCAGAAGGTTTCCGATATTGGAGGGGCCCGCAACGCGCAGTGGAATATCTTTGCCGAACGTCGCGCTGGCCTGCTCTTTGAGTGTCTTTGCTGGCGCAAAATCATCGGACAACGCGTAACACGGCCAGCTTTCAAGGTATTCAACAATGGTCTTTTGCGAAACGGGTCCGCTTTTTTCATCAAACGCGGAAAGAATATTGGTGAGCCACTGCGTGGCGGCCGCTTCATTAAAGCCCGGGGTCAGGCGCATATCGACGTTGACCTCGGCTTTGTCCGGGACACTGGAGAACCCTTGACCGCCATTGATTCCCGTCACGGTAACCTTGGGGCCAAAGGGAAAGCGGCGATCGCTTTCGACGGGCAGAGCGGTTTCCGCGATCGTCTGGGCAAGACGTGCGGCTTTCAGAATTGCGTTATCGAGCGCCGGCTGGCGGCTGCCCGTATGAGCGCTGGTCCCCATGACGGTAATGCGGCTACGCAGGAAACCGCGTGCTCCTGCAAAAATTTCATCATTGCCTGAATATCCGATAAAAACCGCGTCGGGTTTCTTGCCTTGGCTCAAAAACTGCTTGATGCCGCCAAAACGGCCAGTGTGTTCGTCTGCATCGAGTAAAAGATAAAGCTCGCCTGCCTCCAGGCCTTTTTTAGCAACTTGCTCGAAGATGTGACAGAAAATGGCGACGGCGACTTTTGAATCTGCGGCGCCGCGTCCGTACAAATGCGTGCTGTCCTGAAATGCGGCGGTGGGCGGATGCGTCCAAAGCTCTTCGGCGCCGAATGAGCAGGTGTCAACACAGGCGTTCAGGCACAACGATATGCCGGGTTTACACGAGCTGTAATGGAAATAGCCGCCGCAGTCTGCACCCGCATCATCTTGAAGACGATGAAACGTCAGGCGGCGCTGTTGCGCCCAATGACCGATCACATCAAGAATAGCTTTGGGTGTATCCTCTATGGCGCGTGAACTTGTTTTGATAAGTTGCGCGGTAAAATCGACAATAGATGCGGTCGGATCGTAGCGATCACTCATAAAACTCTCCCTGATCGACAAGACCGACCTTCAGTAAATCCTGTGCGGTCTCGAGTTTTTTACCCGTTTGCGACAGGGCTTTGGCGATATGGGCAAAACGTGTGGCGACTTCTGGATCTTCAATGAGCAACGCTGTGTTATATTCGTACATACCATAGGCCGAGGGCAGTACGATCAGGGCTTTTTTTTCACTGGCGCAGAGAGAGAACTCCGGCTGCTTGAGCAGGTCGTCATGCAAGTTGATATGAATAGTTTTATATCCCTGCGTGCGGTCGCTGGGGTCGCGTATTTCCAGCAGACGCAATAAATGATCCTGGAATATCTTTTTAAATGGCGGATGTGCCATCAAGCGGTAATGAATAAGCGAAGGGACGTCCGCCAGTCGCGTTTCAATCGTGCGCAGGTAGTTTTCATCGCGCGACCGCGATCCGGTGCAGACCAAGATACGCTCCGCGTCTTGAACAATGTCGATATTGGCTTCGATGATATGCTGTACGTTTGTCAGCAATTGTAAGCCCGTGCCGTTCTCGGCGAGGATCAACGCGCGCGGTTCGGTTGAGAAAAACTGCGCCAGCACGCGTACCGTCACCAGACGGCAGCGATAGCCTTGAGTGTTTTCTATATTGCGGATGGTTTTAAGCGCCAGACCGGTGCTTTGTGATAGTGCTTCCTGCGACAGTCCGGCTAGCTTGCGCAAGCGCTTGAGTTCTTCACCATTGGCGCTGACTTTGCCATCATTTTTGGCAAGCCAGGATAATGGCAGGCTGTCATTATCTTCGTCCTGAAGTGCTAATACATGAGACATTTCGACGATGGCACCAATGGGTAATAGGAATGCGCTATATTACATAATACAGAGACAATTGTCAAATTTATCGTTATCTAATTGAAATAAAATGATAATAACTTGGGCCACGTAGGCGTTTAGGCGAAGTGGGGGCTTTTACTTCGAATGTTGCATAGTATGCACTTGCCTGAGCCTCTGGTGCGTGTCGAAATTTTTCTCACGATTGAATCGTTGAATTTTCGTCGAACTGGAAATCAGCGCATCTGAGAAAAGGCGCAGAAATCCTTTATTTGCAGGCATTCGCAGAAGTTTGGCAAAAAGCCATGATGCGAAAAAGGCCGCTAAATACGGACTTAAAGCGCTATTTTATCAATTAAAAACAATAGCTTAATATTGATGGCGGAGGGGATGAGATTCGAACTCACGAAACCTTTAACAGTTTACCCGCTTTCCAGGCGAGCGCCTTCAACCACTCGGCCACCCCTCCGCAAAACATGCTGTGCATGTGGAAAACGTCGCCACAGTAACCTAAAGCGACGCGGCCTTCAAGGCTCAAAAACGTGATTGATAACAGCGGGTTATGGCGCCTTTAGGCAACGGAGAACGTTGCCCATTCGCGCCCCGTGGCCGCTTTGTTGAAATCGCGATATTTTTGCGCAAGGCCGGGCTGTATTGCATCGGCGATCTCAAGCAGCACATGGAGGATGCTTGGGATGTCGTCAAGGCCGACCAGCTTCTGGCTTGCGGCATTGATAGCGGCCGCATTGGCATGCGTGCTGGCGACGGGCAGGTTCTCGCGATAGGGCTTGAGGTAAAGATCCATCGTAAAGGCAGCCGCGATAAAGCGTTCCTCGTACGGTAGTGGCGAAGAGTCGCGGAAGGTAAACAGAAAACCGTCAAGCGCATTTAGAACGCGTTCGTAAGCGGCGCTGCCTGCGGGCAGGCCGCCGCGCGCATAGGCTTTCTCGACCTGCGACTGGATGAAGGCGGCATCACCGAGCCAGTTTTGCAGGTTATAGAAGTAGCATGCCGTCGGATGGCGGATCACTTTGCCGGAGGAGCTGAGTGCGGCCATCACCGCCCAGTCGCAATAGGTTGCCTTGGTGGGGTGGGCTTTCAGCCAGAGGTTCATGATCGGCTCGAACACGTCGCGGCGCCAGAAGCTGAGAATGCCGAGGTTGGCACCGTTGGCGGTCTTGAGATATTCCACCACACGCTCTGCCCCGCGTTCGGCCGAGATGCCGCTGGCATAGGTGCGCAAGGCCCCTTGCTCCTTGCCATAGCCGATGATGGCGGGGCGGATCCCGATGACGTCGGCGGGCAGGTCTGTGAATGCGGGGGCGTCTTCGTAGGCAAAGATCGTGTCGTCGTCGCCCATCATCAACACGAAATCGCCGGTGGTGGCGTGAAAGGCCTGAAACCAGTTGTCGATCATCTCGCACGGCGGGCTGTCGATGTGGATCAGGGCGTCGCCCTGCATTAGTTCTTGCAGCCACGCGCGCTTGGCAACATCGCCCGAGTTGTCGGAAACAACGAGGTTATAGCCGTTGCGTTTGCAAAAAGCATGTGCGCTTTCAATCGCAGCACGGCTGCGCTCCAGCGGACGGTTGGAGGGAATGCCGATGCTCAGGCGGGCTGTGGTCATGAGAGATGCCTTTTAGTTCACGAATTTTTTGAGGAGGTCGAGCGGCAGGGGCAGGACGATGTTGTTGCTGCGCTCGTTGGTCATTTCCTGCAGGGCCGAGAGGTAGCGCAGTTGCATGGCGCCCGGTTCCTGCGCCAATTGGCGCGAGGCTTCGACCAGCTTGCCCGCCGCCTGCAGTTCGCCTTCGGCGGAGATGATCTTGGCGCGGCGCTCGCGCTCGGCCTCGGCCTGTCTTGCGATGGCGCGGATCATGCTTTCGGCGATGTCGATGTGCTTGAGTTCGACGTTGGAAACCTTGATGCCCCACTGGTCGGTCTGGTGGTCGAGGATCTCGCGGATGTCCTGGCTGAGCTTGTCGCGCTCGGACAGCATTTCATCAAGCTCGTGCTTGCCAAGCACGGAGCGCAGGGTGGTCTGTGCAAGTTCAGACGTGGCGCGCATGAAGTCGGCGACATTGTTCACCGCCTTTTCCGGCGCGATGACGCGGAAGTAGACCACGGCGTTGACCTTGACCGAGATATTGTCGCGGCTGATGACGTCCTGTGTCGGCACGTCGATGGTGCGCACGCGCAGGTCGATGCGCGCCGATTTCTGAAAGCCCGCCCAGATAAAACACAGGCCCGGTCCCTTGACGCCGGTAAAACGGCCAAGCGTATAGACGATCAGGCGCTCGTATTCGATCGGCGCGCGTACCGAGGCGATCATGTAGAGCAGACCGGCGACGATCAGGACAGGTAAAAATGCGAAACCCATATGCTTATTCTCCTTGCGCTGTGGGCGGTGGGGTCGGAACGGGAGTAACGATAAGGACAAGGCCATCAAGCGCGTTTACGCGCAGGCTGTCGCCTTTGGCGATGATATGCGGGCCGTCGCAACGCGCCTGCCAGATTTCACCGGTGACAAGGACCTCGCCGCGCGCACCCTGCCAGCGTACCACGGTGGCGGTGGCGTCGATCAGTTCTTCCTTACCGGTGACGGTCTTCTGGCGCAGTGATTTGACCACCATGCCAAGGCTGACGCTGAGCATAGCAAAGCTCAATGCCGCCAGTGTGGCGATCAGCCACGGGTCGATCGCCACGTGGCCAAGGGCGTCGGGCTGCATCAGCAACAGCGCGCCGCAAACGAAGGCGATGGCGCCGCCGATGCCAAGAATACCAAAGGTGACGGTAAAAGCCTCCGCCGTCATCAACGCAAGGCCGAGCAAGAGCAGCGCAAGGCCCGAGAAATTTACCGGCAAGACGTTCATTGCATACAGGCCAAGCAACAGGAAGATCGCACCCGTCACGCCCGGTACCATCGTGCCCGGATTGGCGAATTCATAGATCAGGCCATAGGTGCCAAGCGTCATCAGCAACAGCGCGATATTGGGATGGGTGATGATTTCAAGCAAGCCGTGGCGCAGGCCCGGCGCGCGCATGACAATTTCGGCGTTGCGGGTATCAAGGGTCTTTTTGACATCGCCTGCCATCAGCACGCTGCGACCGTTGACTTTGTCGGCCAGCTCGCTGGGCGTGGCGGCGATGGTTTCGATGACTTTTTTCGCCAGTGCCTCGCTCGCCGTCAGGCTGTCGGCGTCGCGCACGGCGGCCTCTGCCCAGTCGGCGTTGCGCTTGTGGCGCTCTGCCAGTCCGCGGATAAAGGCGCTGGCATCGCTGAGCATTTTCTTTTCAAGCGTGCTGGGCTGTTGCTTTTCCTTGCCGCTGTCGCCGTCAAGCGTGATGGGTGTTGCGGCCCCCAGACGGGTGGAGGGCGCCATTGCGGCGATATGGCTGGCGTACAAAATATAGGTGCCTGCACTGGCCGCATGCGCGCCCGATGGTGCGACCAGCGTGGCAACTGGAACGGGGCTGTCGAGAATGGCCTGCACGATCTGCTGCGTGCTGTCGTAAAGGCCGCCGGGTGTGTCCATTTGCAAAACAATCAATGCCGCCTTGGCATCGCGCGCGGCAGCGATCTCGCGCTTGACCAGATCATAGGTGGCGGGGCCGATGGTGCCGGTCACGGGCACGACATGCACCAGCGGTCTGGCGCTGTCCGCCGCCAGCGTGGGCTGCATGTACAGCAGGGCCATGCCAGAAAGCATGGCGAGCAATGCAAGATGCCAGCGGCGCAGGTGCATGAACGAAAAAACCTCTGGTGATAAAACGCCTGTTTTTCAGGCATTTTCAGTCTAGACGATCAAAGCTTACCCATGTGTTAAATCTTGCGCCAAAGCCGGTGAGTATGGAAAGCGCACAAGAAAAAACCGCCGGAGAATATCCGGCGGTTTGATCTGAGTGCCATAAGGCTGGCGGATTAACCGGCAGCAACGGCCTTTTTCTCGGGTGCGGCAACAGCCTCGGGCGCAGCCGAGGTGGTGTCGGTGGTTTCGACTTCGCGCTCGCGCTCGGCGATGCGGGCCGACTTACCACTGCGGTCGCGCAGATAGTACAGCTTCGCACGGCGGACGGTACCGCGGCGGACCAGCTGGATGCTGTCGATGTTGGGCGAGTACAGGGGGAACACGCGCTCCACACCTTCGCCATAGCTGATTTTGCGCACGGTGAAGGTTTCGTGGAGACCGCCGCCGCTGCGTGCGATGCATACGCCTTCATAACCCTGGATACGGGTTTTGAGATCTTTGCCCGAACCTTCGGTGATCTTGACGTTCACGCGCAGCGTGTCGCCGGGACCGAATACGGGGATTTTTTTGGAAGCTTCGCTGAGTTTCTGCAGCTGGGCTTGCTCGAATTTCTGCAAGTCGTTCATCGTTTAGTACCCTTTTATCTACTTCGGGTCCTCGTAATCGAACGCGCCATTTTTCGGCAGGCGCGCCGGCAGGTCCCATTCTTGTTCATTACCGGGCGATGGGCGGAATCATCCCTAACCCATCAAGTGTGGCATTGTTACCTTAAAATTTGCCGAATTTCCAAAGGTTTCTTGGTCTTTTTTGCCCGCCGCCAGAGGGTAAAAACAATATTTATGGGTAAACAAGGGGTTAGGACGCGGGGGCGGCGTTAATCTTTCTTACCGCGTGCGGCCTGATAGGCGGCCCACAGGTCGGGGCGGCGGGCCTGCGTCAGGGATTCGCCCTGTTCGCGCCGCCACTGGGTGATTTTGGCATGATGGCCCGAGGTCAGCACGGCGGGCACGTCGCGCTGTACGCCGCCCACGTCCGTCCACGATGCGGGGCGGGTGTAATGGGGGTATTCCAGCAGGCCGTCGGTGAAGCTTTCCTCGTCATGCGTGCCCTGATTGCCAAGCACGCTTGGCACCAGACGCAGGACGGCGTCGAGCATGATCATCGCGGCTTGCTCCCCGCCCGTCAGCACATAGTCGCCGATGGAGATTTCCTCGATGGCGTAGGCATCCAGCACGCGCTGGTCGACACCTTCGTAGCGCCCGCACAGGATCGTCATGTGATCGAGTTGCGCGAATTCCTCCACGCGTGCCTGCGTGAGCGGCAGCCCACGCGGGCTCATGTAGACAAGCTTGCCGTGTGGCTTGCAGCTTTCCAGCGTGCGCGAGAGAACATCGGGTTTCATCACCATGCCCGCACCGCCGCCAAAGGGCGCATCGTCGACGGTCTTGTGAACATCCTCGGCAAAGTCGCGCGGCGTGATGGCGCGATAGCTCCACAATCCTTTTTCCAGCGCCTTGCCCGTCAGGCTGTGACCCAGAAAGCCGGGGAACAGCTCGGGGAACAGGGTGATGACGGTGGCTGAAAAGGAGGTGGTGTTCATGCCTCCATACTAGAAGTGACGCGTTACAGCGTCAATATGCCGCACCGCGGCATGAAATCTGCAAGATAGTTGCGTTGAATTGCGGTTGACGCGCCCGCGGTGCCGACTGATGATATGTGCCTTCATTATCATTATTCAGAGAGGGCGCATTCGTCATGACTGCCAAGCCACAGATCGTTTTTATTGCCGACACCAAAGGCGTGAGCGCGCAAGCCGCCGCCGAGCAAGCCAATCAGGCGCTGCTGGCGTCCTACACCTTTGACAAGTACAAGACGCTTGCCGAGGGCAAGGCAAAGCCCGCCGAGACAACCGAAATCCGCACCACGTCGCCCGCCGCCGCGCAAAAGCTGTTTGATGCCCTGCGCACCACGACCGACAGCGTGTTCTGGGCCAGCGATCTGGTGAACGAGCCGGGCAATGTACTAAACCCCCAAACTTATGCGGAGCGCATCACCGCAGAGCTGGCCCCCCTTGGCATCCGCGTGCGCGTGATCGATGCGGCCGAGATGAAGGCGCTTGGCATGAACACCGCACTGGCCGTTGGGCAGGGCAGCGCCACGCCGCCGTGCATGGTGGTGATGGAATATGATGGCACAAATGGCCAGCAGGATCGTCCGCTCGCACTGGTGGGCAAAGGCATCACCTTTGACAGCGGCGGCATTTCGATCAAGCCGGGTGCCGGCATGGGCGAGATGACGATGGACATGGGCGGCTCTGCCGCCGTCGTCGGTGCCATGCGTGCGCTGGCCAGCCGCAAGGCGAAAGCGAAAGTGGTGGCGATTGTGGGCTTGGCTGAAAACATGCCAAGCGGCACGGCGTACCGTCCGGGCGACATCGTGCGCTCGATGAACGGCAAGACCGTTTATATCGGCAATACCGATGCCGAAGGCCGTCTGGTGCTGGCCGATGCGATGACCTATATCCAGCGTACCTATAACCCGCACACGATGGTTGACCTCGCCACGCTGACCGGTGCGGCTGTAGCGGCACTGGGCAAGGAATTCGCCGCGATCTTCACCAACGACGACAGCCTGCGCGCCAAGTTCAACAAGGCATCCGCCGCAACGGGTGAGAAAACATGGCCGATGCCGTTGCTGGAAACCGAGGCGTTCAAGCGCGCCGTGCGTGCCACGCCCCATGCCGACCTGACCAACCTTGCGGGTGGTCCGGGGGCATCGACCGCTGCCGCCTTCCTGCATGAATTCGTCGAGAAAGATAAAAACGGCAAGGATAAATGCGCCTGGGTGCATGTCGATATGGCAGGCCCCGGCATTCCTTCGACCTTGCGCAAGGGCTGGGGCGTGATGTTGCTCG
Organism: Pseudomonadota bacterium; assembly: GCA_023444705.1. Classification (GTDB taxonomy): domain Bacteria; phylum Pseudomonadota; class Alphaproteobacteria; order Micavibrionales; family UBA2020; genus JAEXMB01. The sequence continues at coordinate 12,224 of JAEXMB010000030.1, forward strand.
ACGCGCTGGTGCGCGACAACTATGAAGTGAAGAAAACACCGCCTGCCAAGATCACGGCGCGCAAACGCTAAACGCAGGCGTGCGTAACAAAAAAGCCCCGCATCATGCGGGGCTTTTTTGTGGTGTTAATCGAGCAATCCCGGCGGCGGGTCGATCAGCACGAAGCCCGCGTCGATGTCGACTTCCGGCACCATTTCGTCGCGGAATGGCACGAAGAAGCTGTTGCCCTTGGCGGGTTTGATGTCGAGCAGATCGCCCGCGCCGTAATTGGCGACGCCGATGATTTTGCCAAGGGCATGGCCATCGATGTGGCGCGCCTCAAGGCCGATCAGGTCGACGTGATAGAACGTGTTTTTCTTTTTGATCTTGGGCAGGATGTCGCGGGGCAGATAGAGTTTCTTGCCGCGCCATTTTTCCGCCTGCGTGCGGTCGGCTAGTCCTTCGATGGTGGCGACGGCAAAACCGTCACCGCCGCGCAGTTTGACGATGGTGCAAAGGGCGTTACCCTTGTCGTCGAGCATGCCGTGTTTGGTCAACAGCTTGGTATCGTCGCCGAACAGGCGCAGCTTGACGTCGCCCTTGATGCCGTGGACGCCGGTGACTTCGGCCATAAGCAGCAAATTGTCTGACATGCGGTCTCTTTACAGGAAAAGGTGCGGTTCATGAAAATCCGGCGAAGGCGGATAACCGCGCTTCGCCGGATCATCTTGCAAACCGGAGATGGTCTTAGCCTTCAGCAGCAGCTTCGGCAGGTGCTTCGGCAGGCGCTTCTTCTTTCGGTGCAGCAGCGGCGGCAGCGAGAGCTTCAGCTTTTTTCGCTTTTTCTTTCGCGCGTTCCTGCATCTTCTGGCCGGGGGCGGCTTTCTGCGGGTTGTTCTTGCGCTCGGGCATGGCGATGATGTTCGCACGGCCCAGGAACAGGGCAACGCGGTCGGTCGCCTGCGCGCCTTTGCTCAGCCAGTAGGTGATGCGCTCGTTCTTCAGAACAACGCGGTTGGCGTCGTCTTTGGCAAGCATGGGGTTATAGGCGCCTACTTTTTCAAGGAAGCTGCCATCGCGCGGGCTGCGGCTGTCGGCAACGACGATGTGGTAGTAGGGGCGTTTTTTGGCACCAGCACGTGCCAGGCGGATCTTCAGCATAGGTTTGTCTCCAGTTTCGTTTAAAAAGGTTTCTCCGGTTCACGGGGTATCTTGTCTTCGCTGTTGTCAGGGTGATCCGTAAACCTCACTCACCCAAACCAGCGTGGTATTCTATTTCTTGCGGAACAGCGAACCGCCCTCCGCAAAGGGATTGGCGCCAAGGGGGTTATTGGGGTCCATGCCCGCGGGCAGCTGGCCCTGCATGTTCTTGGCCATTTCTTCCAGTTCGCCCATGCCGCCGCTGCCGAGCATGCCCGACAGCGCGCGCATCATGCCCTTGCCGCCCATCTTTTGCATGCGCTTCATCATCGTCTGCATGTCGGCAAATTGCTTGAGCAACTTGTTGACGTCCTGCACCGTGGTGCCGGAACCCGCGGCGATGCGTTTGCGGCGCGAGGCGTTGATGAGATCTGGCTTGGCGCGCTCGGACGGGGTCATCGACAAAATGATCGCCTCCTGGCGCGGCAGGACCTTGTCGTCGATCGGCGCGTTTTGCATCGCGTTTTTGATCTTGCCCATGCCGGGCATCATGCCCATCAGGCCCGAAAGACCGCCCATCTTTTTCATCTGGCGCAACTGGCTGAGGAAATCGTCGAGGTCGAATTTCCCCTTTTGCATTTTCTCGGCGACTTTGCGCGCCTCGTCCATGTCGACGGTTTCAACCGCTTTTTCGACCAGCGAGACGACGTCACCCATGTCAAGGATGCGGCCCGCGACGCGCTTGGCGTCAAAGGGCTGCAGCGCGTCGGACGTTTCGCCAAGGCCGAGGAACTTGATCGGGCGGCCCGTCACGTGGCGCATCGACAGCGCCGCACCGCCGCGCGCATCGCCGTCAACGCGGGTCAGCACGATACCGGTGACGCCAAGGCGGCTGTTGAAGTTCTGCGCCGTGGTGACGGCGTCCTGACCGGTCATCGCATCGGCGACCAGCAGGGTTTCAATCGGTTTGGACAGATCGCGCACGGCGATCAGCTCGTCCATCAGCGCGTCGTCGATCGACAGGCGGCCCGCGCTGTCAAGGATCAGGATATCATAGCCGCCGCGGCGTGCTTCCTTGATCGCGCGTTCGGTAATCGCCAGCGGCTTTTCGCCTGCAACGATCTCAAGGCTGTCGACGCCGATGCTTTCGCCCAGTACGCGCAGCTGCTCTTGTGCCGCAGGGCGGTAAACGTCAAGCGAGGCGATCAGGACTTTCTTGTGTTGTTTTTCGCTGAGGTGGCGTGCGAGCTTGCCCGTGGTGGTGGTCTTGCCCGAACCCTGCAAACCGGCCATCAGGATGACGGCGGGCGCGGGCGCGTTGAGGTTAAGCGCGCTTTCGGGGTGTTCCAGCGTTTCGATCAGCGCGTCGTGAACGATCTTGACGACCTGCTGGCCCGGCTTGACCGCGCGCAGGACTTTCTCGCCCACTGCTTCGGTGCGGACTTTTTCGATGAAATCCTTGGCGACGGGCAGGGCGACGTCAGCCTCGAGCAAGGCCACGCGCACCATGCGCAACGCTTCGTTGACGTCGGCTTCGCTCAGCGCGCCGCGTTTCATCAGTCCGTCAAAGATACCGCCAAGGCGGTTGGTCAAGTTCTCGAACATCAATCCGTCTTCAAACACATGCAGTTTATCCCCCGTGGGCGTAACTTCGCCGACGGGGGGACGCGGAGCGCAACGTATCCGACCATAAAGGAGGGTGTGGCTCTGAATCACCCTGACACCCGTGGGGTGCCAGAACTGGCCATTTTATAGGCGGGACGGGGGCGGGGAGTCAACAAATTTACCGAATAAATAGCCCAGAAAGCCCCCGTTTTGCCGTCAGAGAGGGGGCGGTAGTACGAAAAAGCTTGAAATTTACATATAGATCAAGCCAGATAGCCGCCATGTCCTTTGATGCCTTTGCCACCAACGAGCTGATCAACGCCACCAAATCCGGTGACGTCGACCGCATGCGCGCAGCACTCAAGGCCGGCGGCGACCCCGATGCGGTGTCGGCCTGCGAGCCTCTGGTCTGCTTTGCGGCAGGATCAACCGCCTGTGCGGACGACGTGTTAGACGTGTTGCTGGCTGCAGGGGCCAACCCCAACCAGCCCGACGAATGGGGCATCTGCGCGCTGTCCTATGCGGTGGCCAAGCGCAAATGGCCGCGTACCGATGCGCTGCTCAAGGCCGGTGCGGATGTGAATTTCCAGCATGAAAAGGGCATCAGCAAGACGGTGCTGTTCAATGCGGTGATGCTTGATCTTGACAAGGGCGAGGCCACGCATACGGCCTGCGTGCTGTCGCTCAAGCCCGATCTTGACGTGCGCATGTTCACCGACGACATGCTGCGCACCTATACGGTGGCCGAACATCTGGCGCGCGTGCGCGAACTGGAACCGGGCAAGGACAATGCCGTGCAAGCCCTGCTGAACATGATCGCCCGCCACGCACAGGCCCATCCGCCCGCGCCCAGTGCCGAGGACGCCACCACCGCTGCCGCCCGTCAGGCGCTGGTTTTACGCCTGCGACAGGGGGCGCAGGGGCGCTACAAGCTCGGCAAATAATACAGCATTTTCAGCATTTTAAACGCGCCATACCTGCACTATTAATAATGCCAAAAAACTTGACATTATGTAATTAAAAATGTTAGGAATCAGGACTTCATTTTTCAGTGCCGGTGGCAGATGGACGACAAGCAGAAAGCCAAAATCGTGGCCGAAACCCAGCAGGCCATCCGTGAAGCCGTCACCCGTCAACTGGTGACGGCGGTCAGGGAAGGCCGCATCGACGCTTTCGCGGGTCTGGTGCAGGCCTGGGCCGATCCCGACACCGCGGTGGAGGGCCGCAGCCTGCTGTGCTTTGTGATCGCTGCCGCAACCCCGATGCCTTTTGACGATGCGGGCAATGTCGTGCGCGCGCTGGTCAAGGCGGGTGCCGACATCAATGCCGCAGGCCCTGACGGCATGACGCCCCTGCTGACCGCGCTGATGGGCGACGATGAGGCACTGGTCAAAACCGTGCTTGAATGCGGGGCCGATGCCAATGCGCATCCTGCCGCAAAAACCTCGCCCCTTTACCTTGCGGTCGAAGGCGACCTTGCCGGCAGCAAGGAGACGATGACGCGCCTGCTGGTCGCACATGGCGCCGACCCCGACCGCGCTATCGCGGCGCTGAGGGCGCAAGGTGCGGATACGGTGCGCAAACTGCTGCAAAAAACCGCCGAGGAAAAGCAGACGCTGACGGCGACGGGCATCGTGTCGATGCGCGACTTCGCCGACCATGCGGCGCGCCTGCTGGCGCTGTTGCCCGCGCCGATCGCCACGCGGCAGGAAAAGCTGTGGCAAAAATCAACCGCAAGCGGTGCGCGCTATAAACTGCCAAAGGGGCCCGCGTGATGAGTGCATTGCAAGACGAATTCCGCCAGGCGGTGCTGACCAACGATTACGATGCGATGGAAAAGCTGATCGCCAAGGGCATTGACGTCAATGCAGCCGACCAGAGCGGCGAAACCGCGTTGCACCTGTCCATGCGCATTGGCAGCGCCACGCACATCATGCTGTTGCTTGCCGCCGGTGCCGACCCTAACAAGCCCGACGATCAGGGCGTCACGCCGTTCATGGCCGCCGTCAACGCCACCAAGTTCGCCAATGCCGGTTTTGCCGTCGACTACAAGGCGGATGTCGATTTCCAGCCCCGCCCCACCGACATGCCGCCGCTTTACCGCGCAATGGCCTATGACACCATCAACGGCACGGTGGAGCGCACGGCCTTTTTGCTCAAGCGCGGGGCCAATATCGACGCCATGATCGAACAAGCCGACGGCAGCAAAAAATCGCTGATCGCCTATGCGCTGGATTTCGATGCCGAGCGCGGGGCCGATGCGCTGGAAAAGCTGATCAAAAACCATCTCAACCGCGACATTCGTGCCGAATTCAATGCCGTGGTCAAGCGCGAGGAAGCCCATGCCTCCGTGTTGGCCATTTTGCAGGGGCAGGCACGCACCGACGGCGACAAGTTCAAGGTAAGAGGCCCCTGATGGCACAAGACGAACGCGAAAAGGAATTGCTGAAAGCCGTGCGGCAAAACGACGCCGGGGCGGTCAAGCGCCTGCTGGATGCCGGTTGCCCCGCAAACGTCTATGACATGGACGACAACAGCGCGGTGACGCCGCTGCATTATGCGGTAGGCAAAAATCCGCTGATCGCAACCCTGTTGCTGGGTGCGGGTGCCAAGGCCGATGTGGCCGATGACGGCGGGTTCACGCCGCTGATGCAGGCAGTAGCCGAAAAAGACTATGTCCTTGCGCGCATGCTTGTCGCCGGCGGTGCGGACATCAACTGGCAGGAAGCTGCGGGCAAGATCACCGCACTGCATGCCGCCGTTTTCGCCGCCAACCGCGATGATGATCTTGAGCGTGTGCGCTTTGCGCTGATGCTGGGGGCTGACGGCGGCCTTGAAATGCGCTGGCAAATGCATGAGGGCCTGACGCCGCGTGCGCTTGCGGTCTTGTTGCAGAGCGAAGCGGGCGACATCGTCGGCGTGCTGGACCGCCCAGACCTGCCCGAACGCCGTCTGGTGCAGGCCGCACGCACAGCCTTCAGGCAGGGCATTATGGGCCGCGCGCATGACGACAAGAAACGGTATGCGCTGAAATGACGAAAAATAACCGCACCCGTCAGGAACAGGATATGCTCAACCGCCGTCTGGCGATCGCGCTGAACAGCGGACGCATCGACGAGGTGCGCCAGTTTCTGCGCGACGGTGCCGATGCAAGTTTCCGCCAGACGGGGGAGGAGCCGTTGCTGAGCTTTGCCGCCGCCTTTGACAGTGTTGAAATGGTGGCATTGCTGATCGAATATGGCGCCGACGTGCATGCCTGCGACAAGGATGGCGTAACACCGCTTGAATGCGCGCTGGAAAGCGCGCAGTTCGACAGCGCCTTGCTGTTGATGAAACACGGCGCCAGCCTTAACCAGCAAAAGATCAAGGGGGTGACCATCCCGCCCTTTGCTGCCGCTATTCTGGCCGATCACAGCCATAACAGCGTGGAGCGCACCGAATTCGTGCTGGCGCATGCGCCCGACCTTGGCCTGCGCTTCACGCGCGGCACGCAGGTTGACTGCACGGTGAGGGATGTGATTGCCGACTACATTGAAACCGCCCATATCCGCAAGCGCCCGGTCGCAAAGATGATCTGCGATTTGCTTGATGCGCATATCGATGCCCAACGCCGCGCCGCCGTAGATGCGCGCATGAAAAAGCTCCGCGACAAGCAGCAAGGCGAAATGCGCCGCAAAGGCAACGGGAAGTACAAGTTATGAGCCGCGCAGACGACAGACAGGCCGTGCTGGACCAGGCGCTTTTCCTTGCCGTCAGCAACGGCGATGAAAAGATGATCCGCCATTATCTGGACGAGGGCGCTGACCCCAATGCGCCCGTGGATGCCGGACGCTCGGCCTTTGGCGTGGCGGTGTGGCTGCAGATGCTCGACACCGCACAAGACATGCTGGCGCGCGGCGCGCGCATCAATCAGCAACGCGACGATGGGCAGGGCGCGCCGCTCTGGCTTGCGGCACTGTTTCGCGATGCAACCAAACAGACGACTGCGCGCACGCAGTTTTGCATCCGCAATGGCGCGAACTTTGCGCTGACGTTTAAATACGGCGAGCGCACGGTCGGGGTTCTCGAGGCGCTCGACGAATTCCGCAGCGTGCTGGGTAGGGCAGAGCGCGAGGGCCTGCAGGCCGTGCGCGCACTGGTGGTTGCCGAACTTGCCGTCGTCACGCGCGAGCGGCAGCAACAAATGGGCGCCAAGCGCCGTCATGAAGGCGGGAGGTATAAGCTGTGACCACGCAAAAACTCTCCGCCGCCGTGCAAGCCTTTGTCGATGCGGCCAGAAATGGTGACAGCCGTGCCGTCGCACAGGCGCTTGAACAGGGAATGGACCCCAACACGCGCGAGGGCAGTCATCCCGTGCTGACGCTGGCCGCCTTTGGCGGTCATGTGGCGGTGGCGCGCCTGCTGATCGCGGCAGGGGCCGAGCTTGATGCCTATGACGCTGCCTTTAAAACCGCGCTGCATGTGGCGGTGGGACGGTGCGATTTCCGCCTTGCCGAAGTTTTGCTCGATGCCGGTGCCGACATCAACGCGCAGCGCAATCCCGGCTATTCCGCCACCCCCTTGCATGATGCTGTATCGATTGACATCCGCGAAGGCGGCAGCGAACGCACGGCTTTTTTGTTGCGCCGTGGCGCTGACATTGCGCGCCGTTCCTACATTGGGCTTGGCATGGTGAGCGAGCAGGGCGACGCCATTGCGCAGGCGCTGTCCATGCCCGACAACAAAGGGGCGGCACTGGCCAGCCTGATGTCGCAATGGGGCAATATGGGCGAAGGCCAGCGCGCGCTCGGCCAGCGCGCGATTGGCGACAAGAACAGGTTCAAGTTATGAGCGTTGCCGCCACACCCGCCGCCAGCCCCAACAAGCGCATGATCGCCGGCGTGCTGGCCAACGATTGCATGGCGGTGGTCGATGCCATTGCCGATGGTGCCGACCCGTTGCGCGAAACGGTCAAGGACGTGACCGTATTCACGCTGGCCTTACGCCTTGGCTATATCGACATCGTGGCGGCCATGTTGCATGCGGGCAGTGCCGTCGACTATCAGCAGACACCGCAACACCGCACTGCGCTGTCCTATGCGCTCGAAGCCGACATGGACGAGCTTGGCTGCACGCGCACCACATTGCTGCTGAGCTATGGCGCCAACCCTGATGTGACGTTCGCCTATGACGGCCAGCGCGGCTGTACGGTTGACACCATTCTTGACCGCCGCGCCGCCGAGGCAATGCCGCCGGAAGAAGTAACCATCGGCGACCTGCGCGAGTTGCTGGCGCAACGCAGGGCATTGCTGGCCGCGGGCGAGATACAGGCCCTGCGCCGCACCATGCTCCACAACAGCGTGCAGGGCGGAAAGTACAAGTTATGAGCGCAAGCAACTGGTGGCATCCCGATACCTTCGCGCGTAAAGTGCCCTATCTGCACGCACGCGCCGAGATTATGGCCAAAATCCGCGCCTTCTTCAGCGCGCGCGGTTATCTTGAGGTGCAGACACCTGCGCTTCAGATCAGCCCCTGCATGGAGCCGCACATTCAGGCCTTCCGTACCGAGCTGCTGAGTGCGGACATGCAGACCCGCAGCCCTTATTACCTGCACACCAGCCCCGAATTTGCGATGAAAAAGCTGCTGGTGGCGGGGCTACCGAAAATATTCCAGCTGGCGACCGTCTTTCGCAATGCCGAAGGCGCCACATGGCACAGCCCCGAATTCTGCCTGCTGGAATGGTATCAGACGGGCATGGATTATAAAGAGCTGATGCAGGAAAGCATTGATCTTGTCCGTGCTGTCTGCCCTGGCGTGTTGCGCGCGCACGGGCGCAGTGCCGATCCCCACCAGGAGTGGGAAATCATCACCGTTGTCGATGCGGTCAAAAAATATGCCGGCATCGACATCGCCGATAACCTTGGCGACATCGACCACCTGCGCGGCGAGGCACAGCGCATCGGCGTTTATGTTTCTCCCGGTGATGACTGGGACAATGCCTTGCTCAAGGTCATCATGGACAAGGTGGAAAACAGCATCGGCGGGGACCGTCCGGCCATCTTATACGACTATCCGGTGTCGATGGCGGCGCTGTCGCGCCCCAAACCCGACGATGCGCGTTTTGCCGAACGGTTCGAGATTTATGCCTGCGGGGTCGAGCTGTGCAACGCCTTTGGCGAACTGACCGACGCGCGCGTGCAGCGCAAGCGCTTTTTGCACGATGTTCACCTGCGCAAGAAAATCTACGGCGACGACTATCCCGTCGACGATGATTTTCTGCGCGCGCTCGAACATGGTCTGGCGCCATGCAGCGGCAACGCGATGGGCATCGACAGGTTGATCATGCTGGTGACGGGGGCGGATGACATCGACCTCGTGCAGGCAGCACCCGTGCGGTATTGAGGGGGGATACGATGACGCTGCCGCGCGACAAAAACCGTTTTATCACCTCGATCGCCCAGCTGGCGCAGGACCTTATGCGCCGCGAAGTGCGGGTGCGCATGGATGCTGGCGGCACGCAGACGCCCTACCGCCTGGGGCTGAGCGGCAAGATGCTTGATGGCCTCTATAGCCAAAGGCTTGACGCGCTGAAGGATGCCTTGCGCGCAACCCCGATGGGCTGCGCGGTGCTGGACATGCTGGAAAAACATGACGTGTGCATCGACTTTGATCACCGCATGTCCGCGCGCGGCACGGCCGACCTGCACCGTATGATCCGCCTCAACCCCGGCGCGCGTAATGCGGAGCTGATCGGCACCATCGTACACGAGGCGCGCCATATCTGGCAGTTCGAACGCCTGCGCCCGCAATTATCCGCCATCCTGCCACCCGAAGCACATGCGGCGAATATGGTATATATCGAAGCCGATGCGTTTTCCTTCCAGCAAAAATTCCTTGAAGATTACGCACAGCGCACCGGCAATGCGCAGCCGCTTGATACTTTTTTCATGCAGCACCGCAAGATCAAGGCCCCCCGGGGGCTGGATGACACCGCGCGTTTTCTGCATTATGCGGCCGCCATCCAGCAAAGCCTTGTCTATAACGAGCGCACGCTCGGGTTTATCACCTACGACGTGGGCAGGCTTGAAAAGGCATCCGCTGGCGTGATTGCGCCCGCGCGTGCCGCATCGGGCGCGATTGGCTTGCGCGTGGCGCGCGAGATCGGCCTCAGCTGGCCGTTCAGCGACGCGCAGGGCCGCACGCCGGATTATCTTGCGGGGGTGAGCGACGAGAACCTGCTGGCGCTGGGCCGTGCCTCAAAGTGGCTGTCATGGGAAATGGTGCCTGCAGCCCTGACCTATGACCGCCTGCTGGCACAACGGGCGGGGCAACAACCCGGGATGATCAAATCTAAGTCTTTGAAATAGCTTTATTTATAGCGTTAATTTTTTCATAAAACTTTAGTTTTATAATATGCGTGGGAGAAAACACCACGTGGATTTACGCCGAAACATCTTGAATTGCGTCGCCCGCATGGCCGAACTGGCGCAGGATATGGCGGGGCATCAGCTCGATCTGAAGGTCGAGGATGATGGCCGCGCCTATCATGTGCGCAAGGGGCTGAGCGGAAAATTGCTGGATGCGCTTTATGAAGACCGCATGCGCGACCTGCTGGCCAATTTTTCGCAAACGACAATGGGTGCTGCCGTGCTGTCGTTTCTGGACGAAAAAGGCACGGCTGTTTCGTTTGACCACCGCTTTCACAAAGATGTTCTTGGCTCAGCCGGCAACAATAAAACCATCCGCCTGCGGGCAGGCCTGCCCGCAGGCGAGTTGATCGCAACGCTTGCGCACGAGGCGCGCCATCACGTGCAGTTTCAAGAGATGGAAGAAAGCGGCCAAATCCTTCCGCCGCGTGCGACACTTGTGCGTGCGGTGTTGATGGAAGCCGACGCACATGCTTTTGAACAACGCTTCTGCGAGGATTATGCACGGGTGACGGGCAACACCAAGCCGCTGGAAATGCATAAAGGCCGCCGCCCGGACGAGATGCCAAAAGCCGATCTTTCCGACCAGCAGCTGATTTTGACGTGGATTGATAAGATCAAGAACAGCTCTTATGTTTCAACGACTTTCTACAGGATGGGCGCAATATATGCTGATATGCGTGATGGGTTGGTGGACACGTTGCCGTCCCATTGCAACGAGGAGACGGATATTATCGCCTCGATGGCTGATAAAATCGGCACGAAGTTCGGCTTGAAACGCGAAGATGTATTGGCGCGGCTCGACTTTGGCGACAAGGTGGAAAGCGAGTTGAAAAAAGCGGACGCGGCCTATCGCCACATTCATGATGGCATGCGGGCACGCGCGGTTGTGGCAGGCCCCATGCCAGCGCCGGCGCGGCCCCCGGCATTCATGCAATAAAAAAGCCCCGCAAAATGCGGGGCTTTTTTACGGTCAACAGGGCTTATTGCTTGCCGAGGTAGATGTCCATGATCTTGCCGAGCAGGGCCAGGGCTTCCTCGCGCGGGCGCTGGAAGGAATTGCGGCCGATGATCGAGCCATGTCCGCCACCTTCAAAGATCGCGCGGGCGTCGTCATAGACGCTTTCTTCGTCCTTGGTGGCGCCGCCGGAAAACACCACCAGACGGCGGGTGTTAAAGGCGGATTTCATCACATGCGCCACGCGCTCGGCCTGCGTGCCGATGGGGATTTTCTTTTCCTCATAGACTTTTTTGGCTTCGGGCAGGTCAAGGTGGTCGGATGGCAGCTTGACCTTGATGATGTGCGCGCCGAGCAGCGCCGCCATATGGGCGCCATAGGCGATGTTGTCGATGGCAAGCTCGCCTTCTTTCGAGACCTTGGGGCCGCGGATATAGGACCAGATGACGGTTGCAATGCCGACTTCCTTGGCCTGGCGCGACAGTGCCACGATTTCTTCCTGCATCTCGAGCATATGCTCGGACCCGGGATAGATCGTAAAGCCAATCGCCGAGCAACCAAGGCGCAGCGCGTCCTGCACGCTGGCGGTGACCGACTGGTCCTTGGCTGAAATCAGGCTGTTGGACGAGTTGATCTTGAGGATCAGCGGCACCGCCCCCGCAAAGGTATCCGCACCGGCCTCAAGCGCGCCAAGGGGGGCCGCATAGGCGGAGCAACCCGAGTCCACGGCCAATTGATAGTGATAGTGGGGATCGTAGGATTCAGGATTGGCCTCGAAACTGCGCGCAGGGCCGTGTTCGAAACCCTGATCGACGGGCAGGATGACAAGCTTGCCCGAACCCGCCAGCTTGCCGTGCATCAGCATGCGCGCAAGGTTGGCTTTGGTGCCCGGATTGTCGCTTTCGTACCACGACAGGATTTTGCGGACGGCGGGGGTGATGTGCATGGTCATGTGTTGGGTCCTTGTCGATTAAAGTTTCGCCATCGCGACGGCGGTGTCGGACATACGGCAGGAGAAACCCCACTCGTTGTCGTACCAGCACATGACGCGCACAAAGGTGCCGTCGATGACCTTGGTTTCATTGAGCGCGAAGATGGAGGAATGCGGGTCGTGGATGAAGTCGCTTGAGACCAGCGGCTCGGTATAGGTCGTCAGAATGCCTTTGAGCTTGCCGTTGCTGGCGTCGATCACAGCCTTGTTGATTTCCTCGACCGTGGTCGCGCGTTTGGTGACGAACTTGAAATCAACGAGGGAGACATCCGGCGTCGGCACGCGGATCGAGGTGCCGTCGAGCTTGCCCTTGAGGTCGGGCATGACCTTGCCAATCGCCTTGGCGGCACCGGTCGAGGTCGGGATCATGTTCAATGCCGCCGCACGTGCGCGGTGCAGGTCTTTGTGCATGGTGTCGACGGTGTTCTGGTCGCCGGTATAGCTGTGGATGGTGGTCATGAAGCCATGTTCGATGCCGACCGCGTTGTGGATGGCCCAGACGACGGGCGCCAGCGCGTTGGTGGTGCAGGATGCGTTTGACACCACGGTGTGTTCGGCCTTGAGCTGGTCATGGTTGACGCCGTAGACGACGGTGAGGTCTTCGTCCGTCGCGGGGGCGGAGATCAAAACCTTTTTTGCGCCGGCGGTGATATGCTTGGCGGCATCGTCTTTCTAGGTGAAGATGCCGGTGCATTCAAAGGCGACGTCGACCTTGTGGTCTTTCCACGGCAGGGTCGCGGGGTCGCGCACCTGCACCATGTCGATTTTTTTGCCGTTGATGACAAGCGCGTTGCCGTCGACCTGTACATCGCCCTTAAAGCGGCCATGCACGCTGTCGTATTTGAACAGATGCGCGTTGGCTTCGGCGGTGGCGAGGTCGTTGATGGCGACGACGTTCACGTCGGTGCGGCCCGATTCAATGATCGAGCGCAAAACCAGGCGGCCGATGCGGCCAAAACCGTTGATGGCGACGTTAACAGTCATGGAAGGTGTCCTTTCAGGGAGGGGTCAGAAATCGAAAATGTTCAGGTGGTCAGCCAGTAGCGGCGCACGGGCACGCCGTGCCCCTGAACGGTGACGGTATCTTGCAACTTTCCGCCCGCTTTTTCAATGATGCGCGCCGATGCAGTATTGGTATCGTCGCAGGTGATTAACGCTTTGGAAATGCCGAGTTTTTTGATTTCCGGCACCGCCAGCCGCAAGATCAGGTGGCCATATCCCTTGCCGCGCGCGCTGGCGCGGATGGCATAGCCGACATGCCCGCCCTGTAATTCAAGGCTGTCGCTAAGGGCGTGGCGGATATGGATGCGGCCGATGAAATCCTGCCCCGCCACCAGCCACAGGCGCGTTTCGGGCACGCGCGGCACCTCGCTGCCGTCGGGCAGCACGATGCGGCGTGTCATGTCGTTTTCCGCGCGCAGCCAGTCGGCAAAATCCTCGCGCACCCAGTCGATCTCGTATTGGGTGGCGGGTGCCTCGCCCAGTCCTTCGGCCAGTGCGTCGGCATAGCTCTGCGCGAACAGGGCGTCGGGTGCGATCAGGCGCGGGGTCAGGAACATCTTATCCCTTGAGCGCCGCGCTGACCTGCGCCACGACGTTCTCGGCGGTGATGCCGAAGTGTTCGTAGAGCTTTTCATACGGCGCACTTTCGCCAAACGACTTCATGCCGACGAAGATGCCGTCATGGCCGATCACTGCATCCCAGCCCTGACGCACGGCGGCTTCGACCGCGACGTTGATGCGCGCGGCCCCGCGCACGGTGCGCTGGTAATCAGCGCCCTGTGCGAGGAACAGTTCCAGCGAGGGGACGGAAATGACACGCGCAGTCACGCCTTTTTCAGCCAGCAGGCCCTGCGCCTTGACCGCGATCTCCACTTCCGAGCCCGAGGCCCAGATGTTGACCACGGGCGCCGTATCGCTGTCTTTCAGCACATATGCGCCGCGCGCGCATTTGTTGTCGCTGCCATCTGCGGTGCGCAACAGCGGCAGGTTCTGGCGGGTCAGCACCAGCACGCTGGGCGTGGTCTGGCTTTCAAGTGCGATCTGCCAGCATTCCGCCGTCTCGATCACGTCGCAGGGGCGCAAGGTGTACAGATTGGGGATGCAGCGCAGTGCGGCCAGATGTTCGACCGGCTGGTGGGTGGGGCCATCCTCGCCAAGGCCGATGCTGTCGTGGGTCATCACATAGATGACGCGCTGTTTCATCAGCGCCGACAGGCGGATGGCGGGGCGGCAGTAATCGGTGAAGCTCAGGAACGTGCCGCCGTAGGGGATGATGCCGCCATGCAGGGCCAGGCCGTTCATGGCCGCCGCCATCGCATGTTCGCGCACGCCGTAGTAGACGTAGCGTCCGCCGAAATGGCCGCGCGCCACGCCACCCATCGACTTGACCAGCGTCAGGTTCGATCCGGTCAGATCGGCCGAGCCGCCGATCAGCGACGGCATGGCGGGCACGAGGTCTTCCAGCACTTTGCCCGACGCCGCGCGCGTGGCGATCTTGGGGGCTTGTTCATACATTTTTGCCTTGAAGGCTGCGATCAGCTCGTGCGTTTGTTTGTTGATGTCGCCGTTCAGTGCGGCGGCGAAGTCTTTTTGCGTTTCAGCCGGTGCGGCTTTGAGCTGCGCATCCCACGCTTCGCGGGCCTTTTGGCCGCGCGCGCCGACTGCGCGCCAATCATCGAGGATGTCCTGCGGCACCACGAAAGCCTCGTGATCCCAGCCAAGGGCCTTGCGCGCACCCGCGATTTCCTCGGGGCCCAGCGGCGATCCGTGGCTGCCCGCCGTGCCCGCCTTGGTCGGTGCGCCAAAACCGATGGTGGTCTTGCAGCAGATCAGCGAGGGCTTGGCGGTATCTTTGCGCGCCGCGGCAATGGCGGCATGGATCTCGTCGGCGTTGTGTCCGTCGACCTTGCTGACCGACCAGCCGTAAGCCTCAAAACGCTTGGCGGTATCGTCGCTGAACGACAGCGCGGTCGGGCCGTCGATGGAAATGTCGTTGTCGTCGTAAAGCACGATCAGCTTGCCAAGGCCAAGATGGCCCGCCAGCGACGCCGCTTCGTGGCTGATGCCTTCCATCAAATCGCCGTCGCCGCAGGTGACGTAGGTGTAATGGTTGCTGATCGCATCGCCAAAGCGCGCGGACAGGAGCTGTTCTGCCATCGCCATGCCCACAGCGGTGGCAATGCCCTGACCGAGCGGGCCGGTGGTGGTTTCAATGCCTGCGTCCTGCATGACCTCGGGGTGGCCCGCCGTGAGGCTGTGCAGCTGGCGGAAATTCCTGATCTGCTCGATCGTCATTTTCTCGTACCCAGTGAGGTAGAGCAGCGCATAGAGCAGCATCGAGCCATGCCCGCCCGACAGCACAAAGCGGTCGCGGTTGGGCCACAGCGGATTGGCTGGATCAAAGCTCAGAAAGTCGCGCCATAGCACGGTCGCCACATCGGCCATACCCATCGGCATGCCGGGGTGGCCGGAATTCGCCTTTTGCACGGCATCCATCGCAAGGGCGCGGATGGCGTTGGCCATCGGTGCGTGGCGCGGGTCTTTCGCGGTGATGGTGGTGGCGACGGGGGGGTTG
>JAEXMB010000053.1 GCA_023444705.1 Pseudomonadota bacterium
GTACTGCACCGCGACGGATTGCTGCGCCCAGTCGGGCAGTTTTTCAAGCTTGAGGAAATAGCCAAACGGCAGGTAGATCAGAAAGACGATCAGAAAGCCGCGCGCCGCGCCAAAAACAAAACCGAGGATTTTGTCGATCGGGCCAAGGCCAAGCGCCTTGATGGTGCTGCTGATATAAAACCCCGCCATCGAGAGGATCAGCAATACGCCAAAGAAAATCAGCGCGTAGCTGAGAAACGTCGACATGACATCGGGCGGCACCACACCCCAGATGTCGGGGACTTTGTCCTTGTCTTCAGGGCTGAGCGTGCGGTCGACGTCAAGCCAGCGGTCGGTCGTGGGCAGCAGGTCCTTGGCAAACAGCCACGCGCAGACGGCGGCGCCGCCAAGATTGACGATGGTCAGCAGCTCGCGCACGAAGCCGCGGAAAAACGCGAAGATCGCGGAAAGCAACATGATAATGGCGACGATGCTGTCGATCATAACCGGTGACATGACTTATTCATCCTTCATCAGCAGGGGCAGAATATCTTTCAGGTGGCGCGCCTCGGTGGTTTTCAAATCGCCTGCGGGGGCGGGTTTCTTGCCGCGCTTGAGTGCGGCGGGCACAAGGGCATGGGCAAAGCCAAGCTTGCCGGCTTCTTTCAATCTCTGGTCAAGCTGGCTGACCGCGCGCACTTCGCCCGACAGGCCGATTTCGCCGCAGACCACCATGTCGGCGGGCACGGGTACGCCGGTCAGCGCGCTCACCAGTGCTGCAGCGACGGCAAGGTCGGCAGCGGGTTCGGAAATCTTCAATCCACCCGCGACGTTGAGGTAGACATCGTTGGGGCCGATGGCGACGCCGCAGCGTGCCTCCAGCACCGCCAGCACCATCGACAGACGTCCGCTGTCCCAGCCGATCACCGCGCGGCGCGGCGTGCCAAGCGGCGAGGGCGCGACAAGTGCCTGGATTTCGACCAGTACGGGGCGCGTGCCCTCGATGCCTGCAAAAACGGCGGAGCCCGATACATTTTGCTGGCGCTGGGCGAGGAAGAGTTCGGAGGGGTTGCTGACTTCCTCAAGCCCCATCTGCGCCATTTCAAACACGCCGATCTCATCCGTGGCGCCAAAGCGGTTTTTCACCGCGCGCAAAATGCGGAAAGAGTGACCGCGGTCGCCTTCGAAATACAAAACGGTATCGACCATGTGTTCCAGCACGCGCGGGCCGGCAATCTGGCCTTCCTTGGTGACGTGGCCGACAATCAGCAGGCAGGTGCCGCGTTTCTTGGCGACGCGGATCAGCTCCTGCGCGCTGGCGCGCACCTGCGCCACCGTGCCGGGCGCGCTTTCCAGCGTGTCGAGATACATGGTCTGGATGGAATCAATCACCACCACGTCATAGCGGTTTTGCTCAAGCGTGGTGAGGATGTCACGCACCGATGTGGCCGATGCCAGATCGACGGGGGCTTTTTCAAGGCCAAGGCGTTGGGCGCGCAGGCGGACCTGATCGATCGCTTCCTCGCCCGAGATATAGGCGCATTTGCCGCCCGACGCCAATCGTGCCGTGACTTGCAGCAGTAACGTCGATTTGCCGATGCCGGGGTCGCCGCCGATCAGCAGTGCCGATCCCGCCACAAGCCCGCCGCCGGTGACGCGGTCGAATTCGCCGATGCCCGACACACGGCGCGGCGGTGATTCAGATACGCCCGACAGCGGCGCGAATTCGATGACGCGGCCCTTGGCCGATCCGATGCCTTTGGGAATATTCTCGCGCGCGGTTTCCTCGACCATGCTGTTCCACGCACCGCAATCGTCGCACTTACCCGCCCATTTCGCATGGGTCGAACCGCAGGACTGACAGACGTAGAGGGTAGCCGCTTTTGCCATGCTCCATTTTTAGCACAGCGTGCGAATCGTCACAAAACAAAAGACCCGTAAGGCGCGGGGCCATACGGGTCTTTGTATTACGGTATCAAGTAAGGCTTACTTTTTACCGAGAGCTTTTTTCGCCTGTTCGGCAATCGCCGTGAACGAAGCCGCATCATGGATGGCGATTTCGGACAGCGACTTGCGGTCGAGCGTGATGCCGGCGGCTTTCAGGCCACCCATCAGGGTCGAGTAGGTCAGGCCGTTCAGGCGTGCGCCAGCGTTGATACGCTGGATCCACAGGCCGCGGAAGTCGCGCTTTTTGTTGCGACGGTCGCGGTATGCGTAGCGCAGGGCTTTTTCCAGACGCTCGAGAGCAAGGCGATAGCAGTTGCCCGAGCGACCGCGGTAGCCGCGTGCCAGTTTGAGGACTTTTTTGTGACGATTGATAGAGGCGGTACCGCCAGTGACGCGTGCCATGTTATGCGGCCTCCTTCTTCGCAGCCGCTTTCGCGTTGCGTTGTTGTTGCTTCTTCAGGAACTGACGGCCTTTGCGGCGCTTGCTGCGCTCGTAGGGCAGGAAGTTGTCGAGAATGATGCGTGCATCCGACTCGTTGAGGATGTGGGTCGAGCGACCTTCCATCTTCATGCGCTTGGATTTGCTGGTCATGCGGTGGCGCTTGTGGGCGGCACGGCCGACGACTTTGCCGGTACGGGTCACGCCAAAACGCTTTTTGGCACCCGAGTGGGTTTTCATCTTTGGCATTTTGATGTCCTTTCGTTAGGGAAGCGCGCCTTATATATAAGGTCACGCCAGAATCGCCCGCGAGGCAGCCAAATCGAGCCAGCGGACGAACAGTGCAGAGGTTATACGGGAAACCTGTGCGCAGAGTCAAGCGCCTGTATTGCAGGGCGGAAATGCTCTTATCACCGCACCGCACGCAACGGAAAATGTCCGAAAATCGGGCAGATAGCGCGTAAGAAAGATTAATAATTTAACATAATCTAAAACGATTGTTTCTTTTTTATGTTATATGCGCCTTCAGGCGTTCAATTGAATTGTTTTTTTTGCGAATCCGCTTAAATTCTCGGTTAAGATTATCATT
>JAEXMB010000002.1 GCA_023444705.1 Pseudomonadota bacterium
GACAAAAACGACTCGCCCCGCCCCGCGCCGCGCCGCCAAACCGGTCAAAAAAACCGTCAAGAAGACCGCGCAAAAAAAACCCGCCCGCGCCGATAGCACGCAGCATGAGCGCACGCACGAACAGCCACGCGCGCAACAGGCCCACAGCGGCGTTGATTACAGCCAGATGTTCGCGCAAATGGGTGCGCCGTTCCTGAACATGTTTCAGGCCAGCGCCAGCACACAAGGCACGGATACGCAGAACATGGCGCAAAGCTGGCTTGAGACGCAACGCCAGTACTGGCAGAACGCGCTCGACACCCTGCAACCTGCACCCGTCACGCCCGGCGTGTGGCCCGCCTTTACCCCCCATCCTGCCGCACCGCATTTCAGTGCCTTTCGCGGCATGGGCATGGGCAACGGCCCCGGCGCGGCCTTTGCCGATATGTTCGCCGGCGCGCGCGCGTTTGATCCGTTTGACCAGTTGGCCAGCCTGCCCGGTATCGGCTACCTGCGCGAAAAGCACGAGGAATTCGCACGGCTTTACAAGGCGTGGCAGGCGCACGAAGCGGCCCTGCAAAAATACAACGCCGAAATGGCGCGCATCATGCTCGAAGCACTGGCGCGTTTTGAAGCCAGCCTTGCCGCCCCTGAAAAACCTTTCGCCTCGCTCAAGGACGTCTATGCCCATTGGGTAAACATCAGCGAAGATGTATATGCGCATTTTGCCGCATCCAGCACCCATACCGCTGTTTATGGCGAGGTCGTTAATACCCTCAGCGCCGTCAAGCGCGAGATGAGCGTCGTCATCGACCAGTGGGCCGGCCAGATGAACCTGCCCACCCGTGCAGAGGTCGACAGCCTGCATAAAAACATGCACGACATGAAACGCCAGCTGCGCGAGATGAAACGCACCGGCACCGGCAAGAAAGGCAGGCGAACATGACCGCCCCTTTTACCCTGACGCCGCAGCAAATGCTGGCCGAAATCACCGCATTCAACCGCAAGCTAACCGAAGGCATGAAAAACCTGCGCGAGATGCAGGATGTGCCAAGCGGCGTGACAGAGCGCGAGGTTGTCTTGCGCGAGGACAAACTGACGCTCTACCGCTACAAAGCCCCCCAAGGCATGAAGCGCGACAAAGCCTTGCGCACGCCGGTGCTGATCGTCTACGCATTGGTCAACCGCCCCTATATGACCGACCTGCAGGAAAATAAATCGCTGGTGCGAGGTCTGCTGGCGCAGGGTCTTGACGTCTACCTGATCGACTGGGGCTATCCCGACCGCGGTGACCGCTTCCTGACGATGGATGATTACATCAACGGCTATATCGACGCTTGCGTCGATCATATCTGCGCCCGCCACAAGCTGCCCGCCATCAATATCCTCGGCATCTGTCAGGGCGGCGCGTTTTCGCTCTGCTATGCGTCGTTGCACCCTAAAAAGGTCAAGAACCTTGTCACGATGGTGACGCCGGTCGATTTCAAGACGCCCGACAACATGCTGTCGCACTGGGTGCAGGACATCGATATCGACGCGCTTGTCGACGCAATGGGCAATATCCCGGGCGACCTGATGAACTGGACGTTCCTGATGCTCAAGCCGTTCCAGCTGATCGGCAAGAAGTACGTCGATATGGTCGATATCCTCGACCAGCCCAAGCGCATCCACGATTTCATGCACATGGAAAAATGGATTTTCGACAGCCCCGATCAGGCGGGCGAAACTTACCGCCAGTTCGTCAAGGACTTCTACCAGAAAAACGGGCTGGTCAATGCCAGTGTCGACATCGGCGGTACGCGCGTTGACCTTAAGAATGTCAAAATGCCCGTGCTGAATATCTACGCCGAGGATGACCATCTGGTCCCCCCCGCCGCCTCACTTGCCCTGAAAAAGCTTGTCGGCAGCCGCGATTACAGCGTGCAGTCCTTTAAAGGCGGGCATATCGGCATATATGTTTCATCAACCGCGCAGGCACAGGTGCCCCCCGGCATCGGCAGCTGGCTGCGCAAACGCGATAAATAGGGAGAAGCACTCATGAGAAACGTCGCTATCGCCATCGGCCTGATCGCCCTGCTGTCCACCGCCGCCATCGCCGCCCAGGACGCCGCCACCCATCACACCGGCGACCAGCACAGTGAACACGCCGCCGTGGACATCTATGCTCCCGCGATGGACAAAATGCACGCCGACATGATGGTCTCCGCCACCGGCGACGCCGATGTCGATTTCGTACGTGGCATGATCCCCCACCACGAAGGTGCTGTCGAAATGGCCAAGATCCTCAAAGAAAAAGGCAAGGATCCGGAACTGCAGAAGATGGCCGACGACATCATCGCGGCCCAGGAAAAAGAGATCGCGTTCATGCAGGAATGGCTGAAGAAAAAAGGCTACTGATCAGCCCGCACGCATAAAGCGGCTGAGAGGTGCCTTGGCCGCCACTTGCGGTCTGGCCTCTGGCATCATCGCCTGCGGACGTTCGACGCCGATCACATAGGCGGGATTGACCTTCATCTCGACTGCGCCGATGTGGTTGCGCAATAGGGCTTCAGGCACGCGCGACAACACCGCCTGCGCCAGCTCGTCCACCGTGCGCATATGAAGACCGCGCTCGGGGACCGCCATAACGATATTGTAAAAACCGCCATCAGGACGCACCATCGTACCCGCCACTTCCAGCAGCAGTACCTTGACCTGATCGCTTTCATGCACCCCGACAATATTGACTACGGGCGCCAGCACGCGCTTGTCAGCACGGTAAGCATCCAGTTTGTCGACGATACGAGGGGTGATGACGGGCAGTGCCGCGGCAGGGGTTGCGCCATAAGCCTCGCGCAGCATGCGCTGCGTGTCGAGGTCAAGAAGCAATGCTGTATACCCAACTGCCATATAGCCAGTATAGGCAGGCATGCTTAATGAAAGGTTAAGCCCCTCTTATTGCAGGGAAAGCGCCGCTTTTGCGCTACAGCAGGCGCGCGCATCGCACTGCTCGCCGTTGGGGAAACCGCATTGGGCCTCAACGGCCGCTGCCGTTTCGCGCAGGCTGCCATCAGGCAACGTGACTTGGGCGCTGAAGTGTTTCGGCACGCTCTGCATACGAATACCGCCCAGACGCTGCGCCGATGCAGGCAAGGCGCAGCCTTCGGTCATCACCATGACGCCAAGAGCATTTTCACTGCAATTGTAGGCCGGCTGTGCGCAGGGCGGCAAAGGCAGTTGCGCCGTGCAACTGACGACCGTGCCGTCGACATCCATATCGATGCTGTACTGGCCCTCCTGCCAGTGCGGCGCGCTCAGCTCCAGTACAAACCCCTCGTCGCACCACATTTCCGTACACATGCGTGCGTCTTGGGCATGGGCGGAACTATAGATCGCCTTGGCGGCAATCAGCGCCAGCAGCAACAGCGACGAAAAACGGCGGACGTTCTGCATGCTTACTTGGTGCCAAAGATACGGTCGCCCGCATCGCCGATGCCGGGCAGGATATAGCCGTGATCGTTCAGCTCGCGGTCAACCGCCGCCGTATAGACCGGCACGTCGGGATGCGCTTCACTAAACGCCGCCAGCCCTTCGGGCGAGGCGATCAGGCACATGAACTTGACGTCGGTCGCATCAAGGTCCTTGACGCGCTCAACGGCCGCGATAGCGGAATAGCCCGTGGCCAGCATTGGGTCGACGACGATGACGCTGCGGCTGTCAAGATCCTCGGGCATCTTCAGATAATATTCGACAGGGCCCAGCGTCTCGGGGTCGCGGTAGAGGCCGATGTGGCCGACGCGCGCCGAGGGCATCAGTTGCAGCAGGCCGTCGAGGAAGCCCGTGCCCGCGCGCAGGATGGGCACGACGCAGAGCTTTTTGCCGGCCAGCATCTTGGTCGTCATTTTTTCCAGCGGCGTTTCGATGGTGACGTCCTCAAGCGGCAGGTCGCGCAGAATTTCGTAGCCCATCAGCATCGCGATCTCGCGCAGGATGGTGCGGAATTCCTGTGTGGAGCAATTCTTGTCGCGGATGATGGACAGCTTGTGCTGCACCAGCGGGTGGTCGATCAGATGCACGTTTGCGAATTGCGGGTGCGCCTCGAGTTTCGTTTGGGCCATCGTCGATCTCCATTTGCCTGACAGGGGTGTGGACGGGTATAAGGGACTATACGCAATTCACGGCAAGGATGAAAGACACCCCATGCAGTTAAAATATTGCTCCCTGACCGGTGCGGACGATGCGGTCGCCATTGACGATCTCAGCGCGTTGGCCGCGGATTTCCCCTTGGTGGAAATGGCCATTTTGCTGATGCCAAGCCGCGCGGGCCAGCCCCGCTTTCCGACCGCGCAGTGGATCAAGAATTTTGCAGTGCAATATAAGGGACAACATCGCGCCATGCACCTCTGCGGCGAAGCCCTGCTCGGCTTCGTCGCCGACGATCCCGCCGTGCTTGACCTCATGCAGGGGTTCCAGCGCATCCAGCTCAACCTCACCTTTGCCGATGCGGGGCAAAAGGTCGACCCGCAACAACTGGTGGCGCAGGTCCGCAAGCATGCGGCCCATACCTACATCGTGCAGTACGGCCCCGCCCATGTCGGCTTCCTGCCCTATTTCAAAGACGTCAAAAACCACGCGCTGCTGTTTGATGACAGTGCCGGGCGCGGCGTCAGCCCCGACCATTGGCCCGCCCCCGTGCCCGGCCATTTCTGCGGCTATGCAGGCGGCCTCAAGCCCGACAACCTTGAACACCACCTTGACCTGATCGAGCAGGCAGTGGGCGACGAGGTGACATGGATCGACATGGAAACGGGCATTCGCACCGATGATAAATTCGACCTTGCCAAATGCCGCCGCGTGCTGGAAATCGCCGCACAATATGCGGAGTAATATATCTAGCTGATCAGCAACAGCCGCGCCGGATCGCCCGCCTTTTGTTCGGGCGCGCGGTGAATGCACGGCGGCACAGGGCAATCGGGATATGCGATAGCGATGCGCCACAGGTTGCCGATGCCGAAATCATAAATCGCGGCATCCGCATCTGCACGGTAGTGCAGGTCATAGCTGTTCTCGCGCAGATAGTCTTCAAAATCGCCGCCGCCACATTGCGCCAGCAACGCCGCGCGCGTCTCGGGCAGGTCGACGTGCCGCACGGCCTGCTCGTTGGGCAGTCCCTGACTGCAGGCTCCTGTATAGGTGCAAAGATAGGTGTCGGCATGAACAGGCGCGCGGTCAGCATGAAACGAATAAACATCGGTGCGCAAAACATCACCACTTTCAGCGCGCGGATAGGCGGGAATACAGTCCAGACACGGATCAAGCCCCCTGCCCGCAAGCAAGGCGTAATCCGCCAGCATCACGTCAACCGCCGCCTGTCCCGCGGGCGACAATCCCGCGCGCAACGACAGCAAGCTATCGGGATCGAGCGTAACAATGTCATCCACAGCACCAATCGCCGCGGCCACGGCGGCAAAATCGCCCGCCACTTCGCGCCGCCAGCACAGCGCATTCACGCCGTCCGCAAACGGCGTGGTCACCAGCGCGTCAAAGCTATTGACGGTCCTGATGCGGTGATAGCGCGCCTTATTCGTCAAGCGAGCGGCCGACAACGCCTTTGAGGTCTTCCTGCGGTTTCACGCCCGTCTTTTCGGCGAAATAGCCAGCGGCCTTTTTCGCTTCCATTTCCACGCTGGCGTCGGCGGGGATCAGCTCGGGCGGGATCTCGATGCGCTCGCCGACGGTGATGCCCGCCTTGGCCAGCGCGTTGTATTTCATGTCAGACATCGACGCAAAGCGGTGGATGTGCGTCACGCCCAGCCAATGGAAGATATCGGGCATCAGTTCCTGAAAGCGCATATCCTGCACGCCGGCGACGCATTCGGTGCGCTCGAAATATTTGTCGGCGCGGTCGCCGCCTTCCTGACGCTTGCGGGCGTTGTAAACGAGGAACTTGGTGACCTCGCCCAGCGCGCGGCCTTCCTTGCGGTTATAGACGATCAGGCCATTGCCACCTTTTTGTGCCATGTCGATGCACAGCTCGATGCCGTGGCACAGATAGGGGCGGCAGGTGCAGATGTCCGACCCGAAAACGTCCGAGCCGTTGCATTCGTCATGCAGGCGGCAGGCCAGCGGCACGTTCTTGTCATGCAGGGTTTCGGGGTTGCCGAAGAAATACAGCGTATGGCCGCCGATGGGCGGCATGAAGACTTTCAGGTCGGAGCGCGTAATCAGCTCGGGGAACATGCCGCCAGAGTGTTCAAACAACGCACGGCGCAGGTCTTTTTCCTCGATGCCAAAGCGGTGCGCCATGCCCGGCAGATACCAGACAGGATCGATCGCGGCCTTGGTGACTTTGACATCGCCGTTTTCCTTGAGGATGTCGCCATCGGGTTTGAGGCGGCCCGCACGGATCGCGTCGTGGATTTCGGGCATGTTGATGTGCGCGCGCGTGACTGCGATGGTCGGGCGGACATCAAGGCCCTTCTTGCGCTCGTCATCAAACTCGGTGCCGATCAGGTGGCCCCACGGGTCAAGGCTGACGATCTTGTCAGGCTCGCTCCACTGCGGATAGGGACCGATGTTGACCGGCGGTGACGTGTTGGTCAAGTCGGGTACGTGCAGCGGGTCAAGCGCGCCCGTCGCCACCGCAACGGCGCGGTAAATCGAATAGGCCCCCGAATAGGCGCCGATCACGTTGCTTGCCGCATGGTCGGCCATGCTGGCGATCAGGGGGCCGCGCTCTTTCAGCGTCTTGGCACCCCAGTTGATCTTGGGCATTTTGCCTTCTTTAGGCGGATGCGTGGTCAGGACAACGTGCGACGGATTATTCGGGCGGTTCTTTTTCATGATGACTTGTTCCATGTGAGGATAAGCCACCATTTTCCCATGAAAGCCGCCCCCCTGCAAGCGGGGTTAGGTATGCGTTATTGCGGCGCAACAACCGCGAATTATTCCCCTCTTGTATGCTGGTTCAATTCTTTCGCCATTCGCTGGTCGGCAAAGAAACCACCATAAAAAGACACGCGTTTCATGACCGTATCCCAGACCTTATAAGCGGCACGCGTAAACGGATAAACAAGGCCTTCCCAGCCATGAGGCCTTGCCGTCTTGCCAAAACGTGAGGCACCGATCGTCGAGCCATTTTCGAAATCATTTTTAACCGGCGACGGTATCATTGCAAAAGAACGCAGCTTGTTGTGCCAGACCTGCCCGTAGAAGACATCAATCGGCAACCAAAGACGTTTTGCCTTCTCCAGAAAAGTTTTTGCAGCATGAGCATTGAGCATATACCCGCATGCATCCCCCGGCGTTCCAAAGGGACGCGCCAGCATAAGTCCATCACCAATATCCGCAGCAATAACACGCGCAAGCCGGCGGACTTTATCAGAAGCCATGAAACGGACAACATCCCACTCCCCCTGACAATTCAGCGCCGCGTTGATAGCCTGTGGCAAATGATCATAGAGAATGGCATCATCCTCCAGCACTAGCGCATGCGACAAACCGCGCTCGAGCATTAGTGCACAAACACCCAGATGGGAATATGCACAGCCAATCTCGCCGGGCGTCAGGTCCTTACCAAAAAAGAGCCTACGTTTACGACCATGATAGCGCTGCCCGCCATCCGGCAGTTTTGCCCCCTCATAAGCGCGAAAAATTTCGGCCTCCAGACCCAATTGCTGTAAACGTGTCAATATTTGCTCACGTCTCTCAGCAGAGCGTTCAAGATTGATGACGAAGATGCTTACAGGCATGCACGCTCCATCTCTTGCCTTGTTTCTGACAAGTAGCGGCTTTCAGCATCCACAACGCGCTTTCTTAGTTCTGAAGAAGAAAAGGAATGCCCGCGGCTGGTAAAAACGCAGGGGATATCGAGATCGTATCCCGTAAAATGCTTACCTTCCCAGTCTTGACCAAGAAAACGAACATCGATTCTGTTGCGCTTGTCCTCAAGGAAACTATAAAGCTCGGCTTCTGTCGTGTATTCCCATACCTCGTCAATATATCTGCAGCCTTGAAGCTGAATACGCCGCTCATCGAGCGATTGGACAGGCTTATTTTTGTGGGGGCGGTCAATTGTGGGATCGGCTTGCAAGCCGACGATCAGGTAATCGCAATTATCGCGCGCTTCCTTGAGTGCAAGCACATGCCCTGCATGGAAAAGATCGTAGCTGCCGCAGGTAAACCCTCTTTTCATCTGGGGGTCGCTTCCGCGCGCACGTAATAACTATCTTTCCCGATACGGTTGATCTCCGCATAACCCAGTGCCTTTATGAAGGCTAGATAGGCGCGTTGCTCCAGCCCAAATCCGCCGAGTACGCCCAGCTGACAGCCGACAAAATTGCGATAATCACGCAACCCGGGGACGTTATTGCGTTTTGCAACGCGGAAATTATGGCGCCATATCAAAGCGGCCCATCGCTTGAGAACGCTTTTACGCAATCGCTTTAACATTCTGGCTCCAGTACAGAGATGGAGACAGAATATAATGCGATTCTTTTCTATTAAAAGATAAAATCGCATTTTAATCCGTTTTTTTTTATGTTTAAAGGCCCAGAAAAATACGTGCATGAGCACAGCATGCCGCGGCTGGAAACGGTCTGCGATCTGGCCGCCGTTCTCGACGTGCAGGTCTATGAATTATTTTACATGCAGGATGTCGGCGCCAAGGACAAAGAGCAGATCGTGATGATCGAAAAAATCATCAACAGCCTCAAGGGCCAGCCCAAGGCCGTACTCGAGATCGCGCTCGAACTTGTCGAACATCTGGTTTCGTTGCGCCAGCAACTCAACACCCGCCTCAAGAAATAAGCGCAGGCTTTCTAATCCCCGACGGCTGGGGCACTGTCGCGTCGTGCAGCCACAGGCCCGCGCGGCGAAAGCCGAGCCAGACCAGCACCTGCATCAACGGATGCGCCACCAGATTGTGGAACGCCCAGGCGTGTTTAGGCCAGCGCAGGCGGCGGCCCTCCAGCGCTGCGGGGTGCAACAGCATCACAGCCTCGAACGCATCGAAGTCGCGCAGAACATGCGTTTCGTCATGCACCGTCAGATACACGATGCCGTGTTCAAGATCGCGCAGGTCAAGACGCTCAACCGCCACAAGCGGCACGATCACCTGCCCCGCCTTGATAAAGGGGCGCGCATTTTTTGCAAACAGGGCCATCTGATTATTCCTTTTCGGCCAGAGGCAGCAGATAAGGCGTGGGGTCTTGCAGGCTGGGCGGCCTGCCGACGGCATCCGTCCACTCGTAACAATCGCGCGTGCCTGCGCTGTGCAGTTCCAGATGCAGCATCGACATCGGGCGGCCCTTGTCCTCGCGCAGGACCTGCACGATATGGCCGACCACCTGCCCCGCTAAAACCCGATCACCTTCTTTAACGGCAGGGGCGATTTCGCCGTAGAGGACAACGCCGCTTGCGCCTTCTACCAGCACGGCATCGGTGTCGTGCCACCACGGGCTGTCGGCCTTGGGGCCGGTAAAACCCATGACGCGCACCACGCTGCCGTCCTCGACCGCATGCACGGGCGTGCCCTCGGGGCAGTAGAAATCAACGCCTTCGTGGCGGTGATGCTGGCGGCCGACGCCGAAAGCACCCGGATGCGGCGCCAGCGGCAGGCCCGTCACGCCATCTGGCATCGCCTTGAACGACAGCGTGTCATCTGTTTTGACAAGACGCAGAGGGACAGGGTTTTTCCACATGATCTTGCTCATCCGTGTACGTGGCCGCCGGTTTTATCGTCGAGATCGAAGTTGCGCTCGATAAACGCAATCACGCGCTCGCTTGGCACATCCTTGCGGAAGACGATATTGGGGCCGTGGCTGTCGAGCATGACGGCCCAGATGCCGTCTTCCATCTCGCGCAGGCCGTTTGAAGTGTTCTGGCCGCATTCATGACTGCCGCATTCGTAGGGGCGTTGCGGGCGCAACGGCACTTTCTGCGGCGCGTCGGGTTTCAGCGGGCAGTGGAAATGCACGATGTTGTCGAGCCTGGGGTGGTCGGTAAAAATAATGCGCTGGCTCTGCCCGCCGACAGACGGCTTGCCGCCATAGGCGAGAACGGTGTGCAGCCCCTTGGGTTCGATCATCACCATGCCGTTTTGGGACAGTTCGTTGAAGTTCGACCAGCGGCGCGAGGTGATGATCTTGCCGTCCGGCCCGCGTGCGGCGAAATGCCCGACCGTGACCTTGCCACGCTTGGTATCAAGCGGCTTATAGGCGCCGCGTTCGATGCAGTGATTGACGACTTCGCGCAGGTTGGATGCGATAAGGTCGCTGTTCCATTCCACCCCTTTGCTGCCCTCGACCACGGTCGAGCGCGTGAAGGTCGATTGCGAACGCAAAATCGCCATATCGACAAGACCTTCGAGCGCCTCCACCCGTTCGGTCGTGACGTGATAGCGCGCTTCTTCGGGCGTTACCACCATGTTCATGCGCGTGACCACGTCGTTGACCAGCACAAGATTGATATGCGCACCCTTCATCAGCTTGAGGCCGGCAAGGTACATTTCATCTTCGCTGGCACCCGTGGTGGTTTTGAAGGCGACGAGGAAGATGTCCTTGCGGTCCTTGCGGATGCCGGCAACAATTTTATCAGCAGGCGAGAGCTGCATCACCTGCCCGCCCTCGCGCGTTTTCAGGCGCTGGGCCTTGCGCGCGGGGGCAACATCGCCGATCTGTCCGTTAAAGTCGCAGATCGCAGGGTTCCAGAAGACGATGCGCGTGTTCT
Source organism: Pseudomonadota bacterium (assembly GCA_023444705.1). Taxonomy (GTDB): domain Bacteria; phylum Pseudomonadota; class Alphaproteobacteria; order Micavibrionales; family UBA2020; genus JAEXMB01. Next base: position 10,687 of record JAEXMB010000002.1, read on the forward strand.
TGTTGTCGCGGATCTCGCCCGCCAGACGCGCCATATCCTCGTTGGTTTCGTAAGGCGAAGACGTGTCGGCCATGCGCGTCAGGGTCAGGCGCGTGGCATGTCCCATACGTGTGCAGATGCCCGCGATCTCGCGGGCGGTAGAGCCATAGGCGGGTGCCGCCAGCGCCAGATGGTTGCGCACGTGAACAATCGTGCCGCCGCCCACGACATGGATGGCCGCCTTGTCGTCGGCCACGGGCAGCACGCGCCCGCCGCCCAGTTTTTCAAGACGGCGGGTTTCAAGCATCACGCGCTCGGTCACCGGACGCTGGCCGTTTTCAAGTTTCTTGTAGGTATCGCGCTTGAGCGCGAGCTGGCTTGCTGCCTCGTCACGTGACCAGCCCATGCGGTTGCGCCATGCACGCAGGGCCGAGGCCTCGGGGGAGATTTTGTCGGTGGGAACAACGGGCTGGCTCATCTGCATTCTCCTTGTTTCGGGTATTTTTTACCCTTATAAGGGTATTTAATACCCGATCAATTACAGATTCGCAAGCCCCTCCCCGCAAAAAATAAACCACACCAAAAACAACCCCTTAGGTTAAAATCACCCATCATGACGACAAAACATCCCTTGGCCGCACGGCGCATCCTGCTCATCATCTCGGGCAGCATCGCCGCTTATAAAAGCCTCGACCTCATCCGCCGCCTGCGCGACGAAGGGGCCGATGTGCGCTGCATCCTCACGCGCGGCGGGGCTGAATTCATCACGCCGCTGTCCGTCGCCGCCTTGTCGGAGAACAAAGTCTACAGCGACCTGTTCTCGCTCACCGACGAGCAGGAAATGGGCCATATCCGCTTGGCGCGTGATTGCGACCTTGTCCTGATCGCACCTGCCAGCGCCAGCCTGATCGCGCGCGCCGCACACGGTAGCGCCGACGATCTTGCCGCCACCGTTTTGCTGGCCACCGACAAACCGGTGATGATGGCCCCCGCCATGAATCCCGTGATGTGGGGCAATGCCGCCGTGCAGGACAATATCGCCACACTCACGCGGCGCGGGGTTACGGTCGTCACGCCTGCCGCGGGTGACATGGCGTGCGGAGAGACCGGCACGGGCCGCCTGCCCGAAGTGACGGAGATCGTGGCGCGCGTCATCGCGCATTTTCACGCCAACAAACCGCTGGCAGGGTTAAGCGCACTTGTCACCAGCGGACCGACGCATGAACCGCTCGACCCTGTCCGCTTCCTTGGCAACCGCTCATCAGGCAAGCAAGGCCACGCCATTGCCGCCGAACTGGCGCGCGCAGGCGCTGCCGTCACGCTGGTCAGCGGCCCCGTGGCCGAAGCGGACCCCGCAGGCGTGCGCGTCGTGCGCGTGCAAACCGCGCAACAGATGCACGATGCCTGCATGGCGGCCCTGCCCGCCGACATCGCCGTCTGCGCCGCAGCCGTGGCCGATTACCGCCCCGCCGAGGCCGCGACGGCCAAGATCAAAAAGAACGGCGATGGGGACCTGACCCTGACGCTGGTGCAAAACCCCGATATTCTGGCGGCCCTGTCGCGCCATGCCGCGCGCCCCAAACTGGTGATCGGCTTTGCCGCTGAAACCGACAGCCATCTGGAAAACGCGCGGCGCAAGCTTGCCGCCAAGGGATGCGACTGGCTGTTGCTCAACGACGTCAGCAGCGGACAGGTCTTTGGCGAAAATACCAACCAGCTGACCCTGCTGCGCGACAGCGGCCAGACCGTCCTGCCGCATCAGGACAAGGCTGGCCTCGCGCGCCTGATCGTTTGCGAAATATCAAAACACATGAGTTCGACATGACCACACTACAGCACGCCAGCCACCTTGGCGTTTACGCCCTGATCCCCTCGCCGGATGCCGCCAGCGTGCTTTTAATCAAAAAAGCACTCGGCTGTTATACAGGCCTATATGATCTGCCCGGCGGGCGCATGGATGACGGTGAATTGCTCGAACAAACCATGCAAAGAGAGATACTTGAAGAAACAGATTGCAGTGTCACTTCATATTCGCAACTTGCCAGCCACAGCCTGCTCTATCCACACGACAAGGATGGCGAACACATCATCCTGCGTCACATCGGCGTCATTTATCTGGCTGAAATTACTGGAACACCGCGCACACATGCAACAGGCGACGACAGTGCTGGATGTGTGTGGGTACCCCTTGCCGATGTGAACCCCGCCAACGCCGCGCCGCTGGTGCTGATGGCCATTGAAAGCTGGCAAAAGAAGCTTAAATCGGCATAGCCACGACGTCGCTCTTTCGTCATACTGGCGATCAAGAAAACCAAGAAGACTTCCCGGGTGTACCCTCCATGTCGACCGCCAGCCTGTTGCGCCTGCTGACCCTGTCCGCCATCTGGGGCAGCTCGTTCATGTTCATGCGCATCAGCGCGCCCGAGCTGGGCCCCGTCGCCATGATGGCGGGGCGCTTTACAAGCGCCGCCATTTTCCTGATTATCGTCACCATTATCTTGCGCCGCGCGGTCAACCTGCGCACCAATGCGCGCCAGTACGTGGTGCAGGGGCTGATGAGCGCGACCATCCCTTTCCTGATGTTCGGTTTTGCGGCACAAACCCTGCCCGCCTCGATCCTTGCGGTTCTTAACGCCACCGCGCCGATCTGAGGGGCTATTCTGGGGGCTGTCGTGAATGGCCACCGCCCGACGGGCACGGCGCTGATCGGACTGCTGCTGGGCATTTCCGGCGTTGGCGTGCTGGTCGGTTTTGACCCGTCGATGCTCAACGAGGGTGCCGGGCTGGCCGCCCTTGCCGCCGTCGGCGCCACGATGTTCTACAGCGCCTCGGCCATTTATGTGCAGCGCAATCCCGTGACCGACCCGCTGATGACCGCGCTTGGCTGCATGCTGGTTTCAACCATCGCCGTCACGCCCGCGGCCCCGTTTTTCCTGCCTGCAAGCATGCCCTCGCCACTGGTGATTGCAAGCGTGCTGGCGCTTGGCATCCTGTGCAGCGGCATCGCCTATCTGATCTATTTCCGCCTGATCGCGGATATCGGCCCGGCGTCCGCCCTGACGGTCACGTTCCTGATCCCCGTTTTCGGCATTCTATGGGGTGCCGTGTTCCTCAATGAACATCTGGGCTGGAACACGCTGATCGGCTCGATCATCGTCATCATCGGCACCGCACTGGTCACCGGCTTTCGCCCCGCCTTTTTGCGCGCGCGCCAGCAGGTGGCGGCATGACGCACCGGCCGCACTTCACGGATGAAGACATCGCATCGCGCATCATCTTTCGCGATCAGCTGGTCATTATCCTTGATAAGCCTGCCGGCATTCCCGTTCATGCGGGGCCCAGCGGTGGGGAGAGCCTTGAGGATTTCTTTCCCGCACTGACCTTCGGCTACAAGGAAATCCCCCGCCTGGCCCACCGGCTTGACCGCGACACCAGCGGCTGCCTTGTGCTGGGCCGCAACGACCGTGCGCTCCGCAAGCTTGGCAAGCTGTTCGAGCAAGGCCGCGTGCAAAAAACCTATTGGGCATTGACCGATACCCCGCCGCCGCACGACAGCGGCACCATCGACCTGCCGTTGAAAAAGGTAAAGCTCACCAAAGGCTGGAGCATGCAACCCGCCAGAAAAGGCGAAAAGGACGCGCAGGAAGCCGTGACGGATTACAAAGTGATCGCCCGCCTGCCTGACGGCGCAACGCTGATCGAGCTGCACCCGCGCACAGGCCGCACGCATCAGATCAGGGTGCATCTGCAATCACTTGGCTGCCCCATCCGCGGCGACTGGCTCTACGGACCGAATGCCGAGCGCCCCAATACCTTCGCGCGCCTGTGCCTGCATGCGCACAGCATCGCCCTGCCGCTTTACGACGGTCAGGATGCGCTTAGTGTGACGGCGCCGAAACCTGACTTTCTGGGTTCTGATTTTCTTCCCTGAGCTTTTGCGCGGCTTCTTCCTGCTCGAGCTTGCGCCGCGTATCGCCGGGCGAACCCGTCTTGCGCGCCAGCAGCGAATAGGCCGCAGGCACGATATAAACGGTCAGGAAGGTGGCCGAGGTCACGCCCGCAGCGATCACCACGCCGATGGTCGCGCGCGTTTCCGAACCCGCACCCACAGCCAGTATCAGCGGGATCGCCGCCGCCACCGCAACGGCAGAGGTCATGATGATCGGACGCAGGCGCAGGCCCGCGGCCTCGATGATCGCCTTGTCGAAATCCATGCCCTGATCGCGCAACTGGTTGATGAATTCCACGATCAGAATGCCGTTCTTGGCCGCAAGGCCGACCAGCATGATCAGGCCGATTTGCGTATAGATGTTGAGCGACCCGCCTGTCAGGTATAACCCCAGCAACGCCCCCGACATCGCCAGCGGCACCGTCAGAATGATGACGAAGGGATGCACAAAGCTTTCAAACTGCGCGGCCAGCACCAGATAGACAACCGCCAGACCGAGGAAAAACACAAAATACAGCGACGATCCGCTGCGCTTGTATTCAAGGGATTCGCCCTTGTAGTCGATGACGGCGGTATCAGGCAGATATTCGCGCGCCAGACCTTCCAGATAGGTCAGCGCCTCGCCCAGCGTGTAGCCTTGCTCCAGCGTCGCATCAAGCGTGATGGAACGCATGCGGTTATAGCGGTTGAGCTTGTTGCTGTCGGCGAATTCCTCGATCTTGACGAGGTTTGACAGCGGGATCAGCTGCTTGGTGGTATCTGACCGCACATAGATATTGCTGATGTCCGCGGGCGTGCGCTGGGCATTGCGCTCGCCTTCGACCAGCACGTCGTATTCCTCGCCGTCTTCGATATAGGTCGTCACCTGACGCGACCCCAGAACGCTTTCAAGCGTGCTGCCGATGGTGGTGATGCTGACGCCAAGGTCGGCGGCGCGGTCGCGGTCGATGACGATGCTCAGCTGCGGCGTGGTTTCCTTGTAATCCCAGTCGATACCCGTCAGGCCGGGGTTATTCTCGTTGATTTTGGCCAGCAGGATGTCGCGCCAGCGCGCGACTTCTTCATAGGTGCCGCCGCCGATGACGAACTGCACCGGCTTGCCGCCCGCACTGACCAGCCCCTGACGCATGGTCGGAAAGATACGCACGCCGGAAAGGTCCGACATTTCCTTGCGCACGTCATCCATGATGTCCCAGCCAGAGCGGCGCGCGCTCCAGTCATTATTCAGCAGCACGATAAAAATGCCGCTGTTGAACGATGCCGCGCCAAAGCCTGCGGGTGCGCGCACGATCACGCGCTGCACGTCGCCGTTGTCACGGTATTTGAGCAAACGGCGCTCGATTTCATCCATATAGTCCTTCATATAAGCAAAGGACGCACCTTCCGGCCCTGTCACGCTGACGGTAAAGACGCCGCGGTCTTCCTGCGGCGTATATTCGCCCGGCACTTGCGTGAACAGCCAGCCCGTTAGTGCAATAACGCCGACAAAAACCGCTAGCGCCAGCACGGGAGCCTTTAGGCTGTTTTGCAGGCTTGCTGTATATTTATCGCGCAGTCTGGCAAATATGCGGTCGATCTTTTCGACCAGCCCGCCCGGTTCGGAATGCTTGAGAATTTTGGACGACAGCATGGGACAGAGCGTCAGCGCGACCAGCATCGAGAACAAAATCGACACCGCCATCGCGACAGCGAATTCCGAGAACAGGCGGCCAATGTTGCCTTCGATAAAGGTGATGGGCAGGAAGACCGACACCAGAACGATGGTGGTCGCAAGCACCGCGAAGGCCACCTGACGCGTGCCGTGGAAGGCGGCGACCAGCGGGCTTTCGCCCTCCTCGATACGGCGATAGATGTTTTCAAGCACGACAATGGCGTCGTCGACGACGATGCCGATAGCCAGAATGATGGCGAGCAGCGTCAGAATGTTGATGGAATAGTCAAAGGCATAGAGCAAGATCGACGTCGCCAGCAACGACACCGGCAGCGTCACGGCGGGCACCAGCGTTGCGCGCCAGCTACCAAGAAACAGGTAGATAATGACGACAACCAGCGCGATGGCGATGCCCAGCGTCACGTAAACCTCGTGAATGGCGCTGCGCACGAAAACGGCGGTGTCGTAAGCTTCCTCGATCTTGATGTCGTCGGGCAGGGTTTCGGCAATATGCTTGGCCTCGATCTTGGCGGCATCGACGACGGAAATGGTATTGGCCTTGGACTGTTTGATGATGCCGATGCCGACCTGCGCCTTGCCGTTGCCGCGATAAAGCGTGCGGTCCTCGACCGCGCCCTTTTCCACCCGCGCCACGTCGCCCAGCCGCACCAGATAGCCCATGTCGCCGCGGCTGATGACAAGATTTTTGAAATCGTCGGGCGTGCGGTAGCTGCGCTGCAGGCGCACGGTGAACTGGCGGTCGACGGATTCGACGTCGCCTGCGGGTAGCTCGACGTTTTCCGAGCGCAGGGCCGCTTCGACATCGGCCACGGTCAGGTTGCGCGCCGCCAGCTTCTGGCGGTCGATCCAGATGCGCATGGCGTATTCAAGGCCGCCGCCGATGCGCACGCGCGCAACGCCCGGCAAAATCGACATGCGGTCTTCAAGATAGCGGATGGCGTAATCGGTCAGTTCGAGCGAATTGCGCGTCTCGCTGCTCAGGCTCAGCCAATAAATGACGTCGTCGTTGCTGTCGGCCTTTTCGACCTCGGGCGGGTCGGCTTCCTCGGGCAGGTTGTCAAGCACCCCTGACACGCGGTCGCGCAGGTCATTGGCAGCGTCATCAATATTGCGGTTGATGTCGAATTCAACGCTGACGCGCGAACGCCCGTCTTCGGAGGTCGATGAGATATAGCGAATACCCTCCACCCCTGAAATGCGGCTTTCGATCACCTGCGTCACGCGGGTTTCAACGATCGACGCTGCCGCCCCCGTATAGGTGGTGTTGATGGTGACGATGGGCGGATCGATATCGGGATATTCGCGCAGCGGCAGCCGGTCAAACGCCACCAGACCAAAGGCCATCAGCAAAAGTGAAATGACGGTCGCAAAAACCGGCCGCGTAACGGAAACGTCGGAGAGGATCATTGCGCAACCCCCGCCGCGGGCTTGATTTCAGGATTGGCGGCGGGTGCAGGCACGGCAGAGGCCTCTTTGGCTTCTTGACCTTGCGGTGCCACGATAGCCTGCTCGTTGATTTTAACAGCGTCGCCGTCGGTCAGGCGCATGAAGCCGGTGACGATGACGCGCTGGCCTTGCTCAAGCCCCTTGAGGACCTCGACCTCGCCCAGACGGCGGGCACCGCGCGTGATTTCGACACGGCGGGCCAGCGTCTTGCCGTCCTCGGCGTCCTCGGCCACAAAGACGAAGGTCTGGTCGCGCAACTGGATCAAAGCGCCTTCGGGCGCGGTGAGGGATTCACGCGCGCGCAGGTCAAGCGTCACGTTCATCAGCAGACCGGGACGCAGCAGCAATTCGGGATTGGGCAGGATGGCGCGGATGCGCACGGCGCGGGTAACGGGGTCAACTTGGGTGTTGACCGTGGCGACCTCGCCGGTGAATACGCGACCCGGCAGGCCTTCGACCGTGCCGTTGACCTTCAGGCCGGGCTTGAGGTCCTGCAAATAAAGCGCGGGCACTTCGAAATCGACCTTAATGACGCTGAGGTCATCAATTGTGGTGATGACCGTGCCCGGCTGGACCAGCGCGCCAAGACTGACGTTGCGCAGGCCAAGGATGCCGTCAAACGGCGCCTTGATGATGGTGTTGTCGATGCGCGACTGCAGGGAGCGCACTTCTGCCTCGGCCTGCTGGTATTCCGCGCGGCGGGTTTCAAAGGTTTCGGCGGCGATGATCTTGCGCTTGCTGAGATCCGCCGCGCGATCAAACGCGGATTTACGCTCCGCCGCCAGCGCCTGTGCGGCGTCAAGGTCAGCCAGCTCCTCGGCGTTATCAAGAACCAGCAACACCTCGCCCTGATGCACCACCTGCCCGTCGGTAAAGCGGATCTCCTGCACCTTGTCGCTGATCTGCGCGGTCAGTTGCACGGTTTCGTTGGCGCGGGTGGTGCCAAGTGCCTCGATACTGTCGGCGAAATCCTTGACGGCGACTTCGGCAACCGTCACCTGTGCTGCTTGCGGGCCCTTGGCCGGTGCGCCGCCAGTGCCGCCCGCCTGCGTCGGCCCGTTCGATGGCAATAAACGTCCCGCCGCAAAGCCCAGCGCCGCGATGACCACGACCACTATCAGACGGCGCACCCAGCGCCCGCGTGTCGTCGTTTGCCCCGATGTCGTCATTCAAAAGACCCTTTTGTGCAGCAAGGCCAGTGGTGAAAACCCCAAAAGCCGGAAAAGATGATCACAGAGATACCACGCAACAGGCCGAAATCCAGCCCGCGCCGAAGGCACTCCGCCAGTTTTACCACGTAAGCAGTGAAGATTTCCCTGCGGTGATTATGGTTATTTTTGCACCAAATCGTCCAGGACAGGCGCAAAATACCCCGGCCCCTTGAGAACCTTGCCATCCGCGCGGCGCACGGGGCGGCCATCGGCTCCCAGTTTCGACATATTGCTGTCATGCACACGGGCATAGACCTCGGCAATCGGCCAGCCAAAGGTCACCGACAGGCCGCTCAGCACGTATTGAACGTCGGCGGTTTCCTTGAGCATGTTGGCGGCCACTGGCAGCGGCACGGCCTCCCCTGCTTCCAGTGCGGCGATGGCGCTGTCCATTTCCTCGAAAAGTTCGCGCACTTCCTCGGCCAGCAGGGTCTTGCGCAGGCGCAACAGCGCAGCCGTGACCGGCTGGTCGATTTCGGTGTCAAAAGCGGCGTGGAACGCGGCCACTTTTTGCTCGTATTCGTTGGCAAGATAGGGCGCGGCGGCGGGGTTTGCCTTGGGCTGGCTGGTCATTGCAGTACTCCGTTTTGAATTGAAAAACCCCGACCAATAAAGGTCGGGGTTTTTCACGATCCCTGAAAGGGAAGCGTGGCTTACTTGCCGACAGCTTCTTTCAGTTCTTTTGCCGCGCGGAAAGCGATTTTCTTTTTCGCGGGGATTTTGATCGTTTCGCCGGTCGCGGGGTTGCGGCCCATGCGTGCAGCGCGCTTGCGCACTTGCAGGATGCCCAGACCAGCGATGCGGACGCGGTTGCCTTTTTTCAGGTTTTTAACCAGAGCGGCGACCAGGTCGTCCATGATGGCGTTAACGCCTTTTTTGGTCAGTTCGTGCTTTTCAGCGAGATCAGCGCCGATGTTTTTCAGCGTGATGGTGGGTTGAGTAGCTTTAGCCATTGTCAAACTCACTTTGATAGGGGTTTACACATTTGCGTTAGGAAAGGTTCGATGCCAGAGAAGACAGACAGGCAAGCAGAACTTGCACCCCCAGAATCACCCCATGTCATCGGACATGTTTGATTCATGACAGATTCACCGAAGAACGCAAATAAAAAATCACACTAACCCCTGCGGGACAGGCGTTCCCGCCATCGCACCGCGTCTTTTCCACAGGAAGGAATGCTTGACATGACGCAAAGGGCTGTTCTAGGCGCGTTTGCGGGGGATGCGCCGTATCAGACCGATTCACCGCGCGCCAGACGCTCGCGCATGTCGTCGAGTTCAAGCCAGCGATGCTCGGCTTCGCCCAGCTGATGCTGCGCGCGTTGCAGGCGGCGCGACGCGGTGTCAAAGCCGTCCTTGTCCTTGTTATAAAAGTCAGGGTCCTGCAACTGTTTCGTATAACCGGCGATTTCTTCCTGCAGCTTTTCAATCTTCGCTGGCAGGTGGTCAAGTTCGTATTGCAACTTGTACGTCAGGCGCTTGGGTTGCAGCACGGCGGGTGCTGCGGCGGCTTGCGGCTTTTCTTCCGGTTCTTTCGCCACGCGTTTGGCGCGCGGCGTGTCGTCGATAACAATCGCATCTTCGTCATCAAGATCGGGGCGCGCGGCGCGGCGTTTCTTGTAGGCAACGAAATCGCTGTATCCGCCAACGCAGCCGTCAATCTTGCCCCCGCCTTCAAAGGCAAGGATTTTGGTGACCGTCTGGTCAAGGAAATCGCGGTCGTGACTGACGACGATCAGCGTGCCTTTGTATTCGGCCAGAATTTCTTCCAGCATGTCGAGCGTGTCCATGTCGAGGTCGTTGGTCGGCTCGTCCAGAATCAGCAGCGGTTGCGGATTGGCCAGCACGCGCGCCAGCAACAGGCGGTTTTTCTGCCCGCCTGACAGCGTGCCCACGCGCTGTTCGCGCATGGCGGGGTCGAACATAAAGTCGCGCAGGTATCCCGCCACGTGGCGCGTCTTGCCCATGACGTCGATATAATCCCCGCCCTGCGGGCACAGCACCTGCTGCACGGTCATATAATCTTCAAGATCGCGGCGCGTCTGGTCGAAATACGACACCGTCATTTCGCGCGCCAGCCGCACCTTGCCGGCATCGGGTTTCAACTCGCCCAGCAGCATGCGCAAAAACGTCGTCTTGCCCGACCCGTTTTTGCCCAGAATGCCGATGCGGTCACCTTTGGCGATGCGCAACGAAAAGGCCTTGAGGATTTCAATGGTCGCGGCGGGCTGATGTTCCGTCGCGGGGCGGGTGAATGTTTTGCTGGCCTTGAAAAACTCGGCCACGGCGCGGCTGCCAAGCTCGGCTGCTTCCATCTCCCCGACTTCGATGCGGCGCATGGCCTGACGGTAGGAACTCATGTCGCGCTTGAGGCGCGCTTTTTCTTCTTTGACCAGACCAAGGCGGCGGATATTGCGCTTGCGCCGCGCGGGCACGCCGCGGCTGGCCCATTCCAGTTCGGCTTCCAGCAGCTTCTGGCGGTTTTTCAGCTCGCGCGCCTCCTGCTCCATCAACTGCGTCGACCACTCGTCGAAATGCGCGAAGCCACGCGGGCAGGTCCGCATGCGCCCGCGGTCAAGCCAGAAGATTTTATTGGAGATATTGGCAAGGAAGGCCTTGTCATGGCTGATGCACAGCACCGCACCGCGATAACGCTTGAGGAAATCCTCCAGCCACTGGATGCCGTCAAGGTCAAGGTGGTTGGTCGGCTCGTCCAGCAACAGGATGTCGGGTTCTTCCACCAGCGCGCGCGCCAGTGCCGCGCGGCGCAGCTGCCCGCCCGACAGCGACGTCATGTCCGCCCCCGGATCAAGCCCCAGCGGCATGATGACCTTGTCGACCTTATATCTGTGCAGTTCGGCCTCGCCGCTTTGCTCAAGCTGCTCAAAGACGTATTGCTCGATCGTCTGGCCTTTTTTGGGGCGGACTTCCTGTTGCAGATAGCCGACCTTGGTTCCCTGCAGCAAAAAGTATTCACCGCTGTCGAGGTCTTTGTCGGCGGTAATCACCTTCATCAGCGTCGATTTGCCGGCGCCGTTTTTACCGACCAGACATATCTTGTCGCCATCCAGCACGCTGAACGACAGGTCATCGAAAATGACCTTGTCGCCATAGGCAATGGCGCCTTCCTGCACGCTCAGCAACAACGTCGCCGTCATGGTTTTCTTTCGCCCCGCTGACCAAGTATAATAAAAACAAGATATTTCATATATTTAAAGGCATGCGCGGTCAAGCGCAAGATTATTTTGAACATATGAATAACTGTTGCGGGCGTATGGGAAATCGACTAATTCTTGGTCTTGAACCTGCACGCGTTCAGAAGAAACCCCTGGGGGCCATATCTACAGATGCCGGTTTTGGCTGCAGCAGCCGTTGCCGCCACTTATTGATACCCCTATGGAGAATACCGCACATGCCGTCAGGTACTGTAAAATGGTTTAACAACAAAAAAGGTTTTGGCTTCATCGTTCCCGATGCAGGCGGCTCGGATGTGTTTGTACACATCAGCGCGGTCGAGCGTTCGGGCATGCAAGGCCTGAACGAAGGTCAGAAAGTGACTTTCGAACTGGCGCCTGACCGTCAGGGCCGCATGACTGCGGTTGACCTGAAAGCCGCTTAAGAGATTTTGATCTCGACGGAAAAAGCCCTTAGCATGCTAGGGGCTTTTTTCTTTTCTCTCTCCACGGGCGCGCCATGCTGTCATACCAACATATCTATCACGCCGGAAATTTCGCCGATGTGCAAAAGCACAGCCTGCTGGTGTACCTGCTGGATGCGCTGGTCAAGGGCGATGCGCCGTTGCATGTCCTTGATACCCATGCGGGGCGCGGGTTTTACGACCTGTCATCGCCCGAAGCGCAGAAAACCGGCGAGCATGCCTTTGGCGTCACGCCGCTGTGGCAGGCGCGGAAGCGGCAATCCGGTATCATCACCGACTATCTTGACGTGATCGCACGCTATAACGACGACAACCGCACCATCCGCCGCTATCCGGGCAGCGCGCGCATCACCCGCGACCTGATCCGTCCCACCGATACGCTGGTCGCGGCCGAGCGCCACCCCGGCGAATTCACCCATCTGGCCGAAAGCTTTGCCGATGCCGATCCACGCACCACCGACCTGTTTCAGGACGACGGCCTGCTGGGCCTGAGCGACGCCGCCCCGCCGCGCATGCACCGCGGCCTTGCCATCATCGACCCAAGCTATGAGATCAAGACCGAATACACTGCCGTGCCGCGCACCCTTGCCGCCGCATGGCGCAACTGGCCGCAATCGTCTGCCTTGCTGTGGTATCCGATTTTACCGGCGGGTGGGCACAAGATGCTGCTCGAAACGCTCGCGGGCGCAAAGCTGCCCAATACGCTGGTCAGCGAGATTTACCTTTCCACCCCGCCCAAGGCGAATTTCCGCATGGAGGGCAGCGGTATCGTCATCGTCAATTGCCCGTGGGACAAGACGACGATGATCGACCTGAGCGAGGAAATCGCAGCCGCCCTGACCGCCACAAAAACCTGCGGCACGGTCAGCGCCGACGTTTTCAGCCTTTAAGCAGATCATCGACCCACTGCGGCACCAGCTCGCTGGCAGGGCCATAGCGCGTCGCGTCGAAATCGCTGGCGACGCTGGAAGGCTCCAGATTGATTTCCACCGTCTGCGCCCCGCCGTGGCGCGCCAGCGCGCCAAAACCCGCCGCCGGATAGACGTTGCC
>JAEXMB010000014.1 GCA_023444705.1 Pseudomonadota bacterium
ACGATAACCCGCTCGACGCCGCCTGGGGGGCAGAGCGCCCGCCCGCACCGCTGGCCCCTGCCGTCATCCACGGGCTTGAATTTTCGGGCATCAGTTCGGCCAACAAGCGCGCAGAAGTCGCCAAGGCCCTGCAGGCAGAGCAATGCGACGCGCTCGCCGTTACCCTGCCCGAGGACATTTGCTGGCTGCTCAACGTGCGCGGCGGCGACGTGCCCTGCACGCCCTTCGTGCTGTCTTATGCGCTGGCTCATGCCGACGGCAGTGTGGACTGGTTCGTCGACGATAAAAAACTGTCGCCCGAAGTCTGCGCCTGGATCGGCGACGATGTGCGCACCCACCCCCTGCATGATTTCGCGCCGCACGTCGAAAGACTGGCAGCGGACAAAAAAGTCCTGTGGATCGACCCCGCCAGCGTGCCGGTGAAAATCGACGCGATCCTGCGCGCCGACGGCGGACTGCCCTATGCCATGCGCACGCCCATTTCACTGATGAAAGCCCGCAAGAACGAAACCGAAATCGACGGTGCGCGCCGCGCCCATCACCGCGATGCGCTGGCCGTCTGCCGTTTTCTGGCCGCACTGGCCGAACAAAGCGGCCCCGCAAAGTATGACGAGCTGACCGCAGCACAGTTCCTCTATGACCTGCGCGCGGGCGGCGAGCGTTTCAAGGGACTGAGCTTTGACACCATTTCCGGTGCTGGCGGCAACGGCGCCATCGTGCATTACCGCGCCAGCGAAAAGACCAACAAGCCGCTTTTGGCCGGCCCGATCTATCTGGTCGACAGCGGCGCGCAATATCTGGATGGCACCACCGACATCACCCGCACGCTGGCCGTGGATAGCGTCGATGACGAGATGCGCGACCGCTACACCCGCGTGCTGAAGGGCCATATTCAGGTGACACTCAGCACCTTCCCCGAGGGCACCACCGGTGACAAGCTCGACGCCAAGGCGCGCGCGGCATTGCACGAAGTGGGCCTTGACTATGCACACGGCACCGGCCACGGCGTGGGCAGCTATCTGTCGGTACACGAGGGCCCCTGCGGCATTTCACCGCGCGCCACCACAGTACCGCTGATGCCGGGCATGATCTTGTCCAACGAACCGGGGTACTACAAGGAAGGCGCCTATGGCATCCGCATCGAAAACCTTGTGCTGGTGGTCGACACCGGCGAGCGTGATGCATCGGGTGCGCGCATTCTTGGTTTTGAAACCCTGACTCTGGCACCTTACGAGCGTGCGCTTATTGATACAGACCTGCTGACGGCAGAAGAACTCGATTTCATCAATACCTACCACGAGCGCGTGCGCGCGGAGTTGCTGGACGAATTGCAGGCCATCGACCCCGCCGCCGCGCAATGGCTGGTCAGCGCGACCTTTCCGCTTTAAACGCCGAAGCGCAGACATAAAAAAACCCCTGACATGATGTCAGGGGTTTTTTACATCTCTTGGGGCGCGGTAAACCGCTGCCGTGCAGAAATGATTACTCGCCGTCGCGCTCTTTACGTTTGCGCTCCAGCTTACGATAACGGCGAACCGCTTCCGATTTTTCGCGCGCTTTCTTCTGAGAAGGCTTCTCATAGTGGCGGCGCATCTTCATTTCGCGGAAGAGACCCTCACGCTGCATCTTTTTCTTGAGTGCGCGCAGTGCCTGGTCGACGTTGTTATCGCGTACGATGACCTGTACGATGGTAATCACCTCATTTCAAATTCAAATTCCCGCCGTTGGTGCGGGTGCGGCATCCGGCTGTGGTCAGCCGCGGATACGGGGGAATAGATACCACGCGCGGCGGGATTCGCGAAACCCCTAATTATTGCAATAACGTAGCTTAATCCCTGCCTTTTTTGAAATTATGTTAAATAATCACCATGCTGCACCGCCACGAAGGTTGCCCTAGCCCCTTGTGACGCATACCTTATTGAACGATCACGTGAATCGGGGAGAGACCACCACTATGACGACCGCCACCACACGCGCCGCCGCCGTTACGCTCGACGACAAATACACCCAGAAATCGGGGCGCATTTATTTGAACGGCCTGCAGGCAATCGTGCGCATCCCGATGATGCAGCACCAGCTCGACACCGCGCGCGGGCTGAAAACCGGCACATTCATTTCCGGCTATCGCGGATCGCCGCTTGGCACGCTTGACCTCACCATCGCCTCTGCCGCCAAATACGTGAAGGAACACCACATCAATTTCGTTCCCGGCGTGAACGAGGAACTCGGCGCCACGGCCGTCTGGGGCAGCCAACAGCTCAACCTTAACAAGGGCGCTGAATACGACGGCGTCGTCGGCATGTGGTACGGCAAAGGCCCGGGTGTTGACCGCTCGGCCGACGTCCTCAAGCACGCCAATGCGGCGGGTACGTCCAAATACGGCGGCGTGCTGGCGCTGGCAGGCGACGACCATGCCTGCAAATCTTCTACCTTCCCCCACCAGTCCGAACAGCTGTTCGTGCATACCATGATCCCCGTGCTTAACCCCGCAGGCATCGGCGACGCGCTGCATCTTGGCCTGCACGGCATTGCGATGTCGCGCTACAGCGGGTGCTGGACCGGCTTCAAGGTCATCAGCGATTTCGCCGACAGCTCGGCTTCGGTCGACGTCGATCCCTTCGCGCTTGATTTCAAGACGCCGACCGATTTCGACATGCCGATCGAGGGTCTCAACATCCGCTGGTACGATCCGCCCGTCGCACAGGAAGAACGCCTTGTCACCTTCAAGCTGCCCGCCGCACAGGCCTATGCCCGTGCCAACGGCCTTGACCACTACGTCATCAACCCGCGCGACAAGCGCCTGACCATCGTCGCCACCGGCAAGGCCTATCAGGATACTATGCAGGCACTTGACGACCTTGGCATCAGCAAGGCGCGCGCGGAAAGCATGGGCATCGCCGTCTACAAGGTCGCGCTGACCTGGCCGCTCGACCCCGTCGGCATGGCCGCCGTGGCCAGCGCCACGCCGCATATCCTCGTCGTCGAGGAAAAGCGCAGCATGATCGAAGGCCAGCTCAAGGCACAATTGTTCAACCTGCCCGCAGACAAGCGCCCGCAGATCAGCGGCAAGACCGACGCCAGCGGCGCGCCGCTGTTGCAGGAAACGCTGGTGCTGACCGCAACGCAGATCG
>JAEXMB010000029.1 GCA_023444705.1 Pseudomonadota bacterium
CACCCGAAGATGCCGCGGCAACAGCCCCCGCCACGAATGACGCCCCCGCAGACGAACAGCCTGCCGACGGCGACGACGCCGTCACTCCTGCATCCGACACCACGCCCGAACAAGCAGCACCCGCACCGCGCCCCGATCCCGTGCAGATGGCGCCGGTCGCGCCCGTTTCGGGTGGTTCGGCCGCTGTCCCCACCTTGCAGGAACTGCCGGGCTCTTTCGAAGACAGCGACGAATAATCCCCGTCATCAAAGCGCACGTTGCGCGCAAGCGCTGCCGCCAGCCGCACATGATATTGCGCGCGCGTGATTTCCTTCATGCCGAACTGCGCCAGATGCGGGTTGAAGAACTGCGCATCAAACAGCGTAAACCCGCGTTGCCACAGCCGCGCCGTCAAAAACACCAGCGCGATCTTGCTGGCGTCGCGGGCGCGCGAAAACATGCTCTCGCCGAAAAACGCGCCGCCGAGCGCCATGCCGTACATGCCGCCGACCAGCTCGGGCGCGGGCACCCCCTGCACGCGCCAGACTTCCACGCTATGCGCATCGCCTTCGTCATGCAGTTTGCCAAAAACCTCGATGATCGCATCGTTGATCCATGTCGCAGGCCGCGCCACCGTCATGCCTGCAAGGTCGCCCGCACAGCCGCGCATCACGCCGCGAAAATCGCGGTTGAAGGTCACAAGATAGGGATGGCGCGCCAGTGTGCGGCGCAAGCGCTTGGGCACATACAGGTCAGCAACAGGCATGACGCCGCGCAACGGCGGGTCGTACCAGCCGATGTCGGCATCGTCGCGCGCATCCGCCATCGGAAAAAGCCCTGCGGCATAAGCCGCACGCAAAAGCGCGGGGGTGAGCGCCGGATCGTGGCCATGCGTTGCGCTCACGCCGCACCCCGCGCATCAATAACCGTCGTCACCAAAGATATGTGTGATGTCGAATTCATCGCCGTACCCGCATGTCAGCACCCGCCCGCACAAGCCATGTTCAAGAAACAGGCCGCCCAGATGTTCCACCAGCATCGGGCTTCCCCGCCGAAAGCGCAAGCGCCCGAGACTGAAGGCCAGGTCGCCGCCGCGCGTTTCGCACAGACGGCGCGGGCTGAGCAGCACGGCCCCCTGTTCCTGCAGCTGGGTGGCGGGAAAGGTGATGGTTCCGGCTGTGGTTTTCTTAGGCATAGAAGTAACCCCCGTTTAGATAGAATGGACAGCTTAACTCCCCACATCCCTACAGACCCCTGCGCAGTCGCACCCTGCCTCCCCCTTTACGAGCGCAGAGCGCCACAGGCTCGTCATATGTTTCAACGACTTGCTTCATCTTAACGATGACGAGTTTCTGTAGTTATGTAAATTATGACGAATTTAACGCCTGTCAGATTAAGAACAGGTTAATTTTCATACCCAAGCATGAAAAAATCTTTTTTTATCATACATTTGTATGCAAAAAGCGCGATCCGACGGCCTCAGAGAGCCTTGACGAGCTTGAGCGTCAAAAGGTCATCCGCCGCGACCATACTGCCCACCCTGACCGGCACATCGTCATAGCATAGCCCCGCACCATCAGGACGATAACCGCGCGAGGTATACAGGCGCTGTGCGGCGCCAAAGGACGGCACCAATCCGACGCTGATGCCGATGTCGCTGCCGCCGCGCGTGCGCACGGTGTCTTCGCACAGTGCCACCAGCGCCGCGCCGATGCCCTGATTGCGCGCGGCAGGCACGACATTGAGGTCCTGCACCTCGGCAATGCCAAGGCGCCTGAACGGTTGGTAGACCGGCGTGAAGTTAAGCTGCACATAGCCAAGCGGCGCGCCCTCAGCCCCTTCGGCCAGAAAGATCAGGCGATCACCCGCCGCCTGCGCGGCCAGACAGCGCGGAAAATCGTCGCGCCCGGGCGGTGTGCCCATGATGTCTGCCACCGCCTGCAAAAAGGCGAGATCACTGTCTGTTGCGGAACGAAGATGATATGTCATGCGTTAAACCCGTGTGGCGTGCGACCCAGCATAGCGGGCCGCCTGCAGGCTGTCAAAACCGCGCCGGATCGTTCATACTGTCGTTCATGTCCGCGCACGGACGCCGCCCATTTTTCGCTACAGGGATACTGCATATGGCCGCCGCCAGCTTTTTCGATGTCGCCGCACGCGCGTTGCACCTTGATATGAGCTTTGAAACCAGCCTCAACCTGCTGTGGGTACTGACCGCAGCGATTGTTGCCATTCTGGCGGGCCAGTTCACCAGCCAGTTCCTGCACAAGCACTGGGCTGCGCGTCAGGCCGCGCCGCGCCGCCCCGTCGGTCCGCCGGTGCCGGGCGCGCCCAAGCCGCTGACCATCTGGCATCACCTGCTGTTGCGCCTGATGCCGCTGATGATCCCCCTGCTCAACAGTTTTTTCGTGGCACTGGGCGTTCTTGTGCTGCGCAAGCTCGGCTATGCGCCTGACCTGATCATCGCGCTCAAGCCGCTGTTCACGGCATGGATTTTCATCACCGCCGTCTATGTGCTGACCGAAAGCCTTGGCAAGACCATATTTGTGGCGGTGCTGGTGCTGCCGCTGTCGCTGCCGTTCATGTTGCCCTATATCCGCGAATTCGAAGGCATGCTCGCCGACCTGTCGTTCAGCGTCGGCAAGACCACCGTCACCGCGCTGATGGTCACCAAACTGCTGATCATCGGCACGCTGATGCTGTGGACGGCCGGCGCCGTCAAGGACGGCATCAACGGCTCGCTCGCGCGCATGCAACACATCCGCTGGTCCACGCGCCAGCTGATGCAAAACCTGATCGGTTTCGGCGTTTATGCAATGGCGGTGCTGATTGCACTGAGCATCCTTGGCATTGACCTCACCGCCTTTGCCGTGCTGGGCGGCGCGCTTGGCGTTGGTATCGGCCTGGGCCTGCAAAAAATTGCCAGCAACTTCATCAGCGGCATGATTTTGCTGAGCGAGCAATCCATTCAGGTCAACGACATGATCGAAATCGCGGGCACCAACGTCAGCGGCCTGGTGCGACATACGGGTGCGCGCTACACGCTGATCGAAACGCTCGACAACCGCGAGATCATGATCCCCAATGACGATCTTATCACCAACCGTGTCATCAACTGGACCTATACGAATTCAAGCGGCATCCTCAAGATCGAAATCGGCGTGTCCTACGACAGCGATCTTGAACAGGTCCGCGACATCCTGCTCGACATCGCGGGCCAGCATGAACTGGTTCTCAAGGACCCCGCCCCCAGCTGCGCGCTTGTCAACTTCGGCGCCAGCTCCGTCGACTTCATGCTGGTCGTGCATCTGGAAGACGTGCGCGAACGCCGCGCGGGTATCAAGAGCGAATTGCTGTTTGAAATCTGGCGGCGCTTCAAGGCGGCCAGCATCGACATCCCCTATCCGCAGATGACAATCCACTACACGCCGCCCAATCCACCCGTAACGGCCGATGCGGATAAAACCGCATGAGCGAGGAGAACGCCAGCAACAAGGCCTGCCTGATCGCAGCAACCCTTGACGGCAAGGGCGGCTGGCAGACCTTCGACACTGCAGGGGGCACCCCGCCCCTGCCGCCTGCGGGCAGCGTTTACTGGCTGCACGTCAACGCCACGCATCCCGATGCGCGGCGCTTTCTGGCCGACACGCTCGGTTTGCCGCATCCGGCAGTAACGGCGCTGTTGCGCGACGAGATCCGCCCGCGCTATGTCGAACTTGGCGACAATTCAATGATCTTTTTGCGCGGGATTACCTTTGTGCCAGGGCCGGAGCCGGGTGACCTTGCCTCGCTGCGCCTGTGGGTGACGCCGCAGGGGATTATTTCAGCGGGGCGGCGCAAATCGCATGTCGCGTCAGTGCTGAAAAGGCAACTTGATAACGGCGACGGCCCCCACAACGTGGCAGGCATGGTCACCAGCATTCTTGATATCCTCAACGACGCGCTGGAACCTCTGCTGCAAGAGGTTGACGAAAACCTAGAAGCTGTCGAGGATGAAATCCCCACCGACAGCACGCTGTCTACACGCCGGCGCTTTGCCGAACTGCGCCGCGTCGTCAGCCAGTACCGTCGCCACCTGTCGCCGCAACGCGACATGCTCTCGCGGCTTGTGCATGCACAGCGCGAATGGATGGATACCGCAAGTCGCTGGCAGGTGCAGGAGGCGTTTGACCGCACCACGCGTTTTATCGAAGACCTCGACACCCTGCGCGAACGCGCGGAGATCGTCGCCGACGACATCACCAATGCGCAGAACATGCGCCTGAACCGCAATCTTTATCTGTTGTCGGTCATTACCGTGATTTTCATGCCGCTGACGTTTATTACCGGCCTGCTCGGCATGAACGTCGAAGGCATTCCCGGCGCCGCGCACCCGCATGCCTTTGCGCTGATCGTGGGGCTGTCGGCCCTGATCATTGTGGTGCAGGTCTTGCTGTTCAGGCGGTTTCGCTGGCTGTAACAGGCGGCAGCACGCGGCCTTTTTCAAACAGGCTACCCAGCAGGAACACCGCCAGCGACGCCGCGATCGAGGTCAAAAAGGGCGCCTCCCAGACCTCGTCGTAAACCAGCGCGCCAAGGGCGGAGAACACCACCCCCGTCAGCAGCGTCGCCACTGCTGTTGCGCGCCCGCCACGGCCCAGATACATCCCGCCAAAGAACGTGACCAGCACGCCCGCACTGCCAAAAGACGACGACAGTTGCGCCATTTCAAAAATGGTGTCGCCGCCAAGCGCCAGCGCACAGGTCAGTGGCCCCGCCAGCAGCAAAAACCCGCGTGTCAGCTGCAATTGCCTGCGGTCAGGCAGAGCAGGCACGAACGGCAGCACAATATTGCGCGTAGCCAGCGCCGCAAAGGCCAGCAGGGTCGAATTGACCGTGGACATGATGGCCGATACCAAGGCACCGATGAACAGCACATAGGCCCACTGCGGCAAAAGCTGTTGGGCCAGGTCGGGCAGAAAGGCGTCGCGGTGCGCCAGCTCATGCCCGCCGGGCAGGTGCGGGCCGACCAGCCCGATATAGACCGGCATGCAGCCGACAACGAAATAAAGCCCCGCCGCAACAAAACACGCACGGCGCGCAAGGGCCGCTGTCTTCATCGACAACAGGCGGCCCACGGCTTCCTGCATCACCAGCGAGCCAAGCACGGGGATCATCCATACATCAAGACGGGCAAGGAAACTTTCCTGCGGGTGCGCAAAAACCAGCTGGCTGCGCTCGATAGCACCCAGCGAGGGCAACAGGCCGCCCGCCGCCACGACAACAAACCCCGTCAGCGCCACCAGCCCCAAGATCAGCACCACGCCCTGCACGCCGTCGGTCAGGATGTCGCTTTTCATGCCACCCATAAAGGTATAGACGGTGACCAGCACGGTTGCGGCAATGATGCCGGTGGCCACTGGCACGTCCGACACCACGGAAATGATTTGCCCAAAGGCCATCATCTGCGCCGCCGCCCAGATCAGCGAGGTCGGCAACACAACCACCGTGACCAGCAGCTCGACCGCGCGGCCATAGCGGTCATGGTAAAAATCGTTGATCGTCGTATAGGCGCGCTTGCGCAAGGGATAGGCCACCAGCAGCGCCATCAAAATCCAGCACACCGTGTAGCCAAACGGATCGGCACGCGCACCCGCAAGCCCCTCGTCGGCGATGGCGGCAGATGACCCCATCATGCTCTCCGCGCCGAAATTGGTGGCGAACAGCGACAACATGCCAAGGAACAATCCCACGCTGCGGCCTGCAACGATGAAATCGCTTTCGCTTTTAACGCCGCGCGCCGCATAGGCGGCAATGCCCAGCTGTACCAGCAGGTAGATGACGATCATCAGCGTCATGGCGTTAAGCATGAAAACAACTCCCCAGCGGCAGCCGGTTTACAGGCGTGACAAATGCTTGGCATCGATGCCGCGCAGGTATTGCGGCGCGACGGGCATATCCACCCCCGCCTCCAGCGCGGCCTTGAGCGCCCAGTACGGCTCGCGCAGCAACGCGCGCGCCAGCAAGACCATATCGGCCTTGCCGCTGCCGACGATGTCCGCAGCCTCTTGCGGCTTGGTAATGATGCCGACTGCGGCGGTTGCAATGCCAGCACCCGCGCGGATCTGCTGCGCGAAGGGCACCTGATAAAGTGGCCCTGCTGGAATTTTTGCATCCGGCACCAGTCCGCCCGAGGAGCAGTCGACAAGATCGACGCCGAGGGTCTTGAGATGCTTGGCGACCTCGACGCATTCCGCGACGGTCAACCCGCCATCGACCCAGTCGCTGCATGACAGGCGCACGGACAGTGCGACGGAGGCAGGCAGCACATCCTTGACGGCTGTCACAACTTCGTACAAGGCACGCGCGCGGTTTTGCAGCGGTCCGCCATAGTCGTCGTCGCGGCGGTTGCTCAGCGGCGACAGGAAGGAATGCAGCAGATAGCCATGCGCGCCGTGGATTTCGACCAGGTCAAACCCCGCTGCAACAGCGCGCCGCGCGGCCGCCACAAAGCTTGCGACCAGCTGTTTGATGTCATCGACGCTCATGACCTTGGGTGTGTTGTCTTCATCACGAAAAGCCAGCGCCGATGGCGCCACGGTCTGCCAGCCGCCCTGCGCGGCGCCCAGTTGCGCCCCGCCCTGCCACGGCAGTGCGCAGGATGCCTTGCGCCCCGCATGCGCGAGCTGGATGCCGATGGCGGTACCTTGCGATTTGACGAAAGCGACAATGGGCGCAAAGGCGTCGCGCTGCGCGTCGTCCCACAAACCCGTGCAGCCCGGCGTGATGCGCCCTTCGGGCACAACACCCGTCGCCTCGACAATCATCAGGCCAAGCCCGCCGGTGGCGCGCCCGCCCAGATGCGCCATATGCCACGCCTGCGGCACGCCATCGATGGCGGAATACTGGCACATCGGCGACATGCCAATGCGGTTGCGCAGGCGCAAGCCGCCCAGTTGCAGCGGGGAAAAAAGAATGTTCAGATCAGTGTTGTCAGCCATTGTCGTGCCTGTTGTGGAGAGCGAAGACGCACAATGCGCAGATGCGCATAAACGCCGGGATTTTCAATCAGCGCGCGCAACGTGCGCTGGCGCCGCCAGTGGGTCTTGAAGAACCACAGAAGAATACTGTCCTTGCTCAGCAACGACTTGTCAAAGGTTTCGATGTTGCCGTTGCATACCGGCTGGCGCCACAGGCAACGCGCCAGCGTGCGGCGCAACAGTTGCCAGAAGACGCGCGCCGCCGCATAGTCCAGCGCGAGCAACGTATGCGCGCGCGGCCAGACGATGTCCTGCACGGCACTGTAATTGCCCGATACCACCCACTGCCTGCCGTGGGGCACACCGTCCAGCACCGCTGCCACGCGTGCGCGGAAATCATCGCGCGTGCGCATCTGCCAGCCGGGCAGCCAGTGATGGTCGTCAAGATCGATATGCACGCGCCCCGTGCGCTGCGCGATGTCGCGCGCCAGCGTGGTCTTGCCCGATCCGGTGGTGCCGGTCACCACGATATTTCCTGCTGTGTCCATATGTTGCACCGCCCCTTGTTCTTGCCGCGCCACAGCCCATGTTACATGACAGGAAGTGGCGCGCAGATACGTTATATAAAAGAATCGCAGTCACGCAAAAGAGTTGATTTTGTTGGCAAAACCACGGCGTAGCGCAGGGCTTGCGCGTCATTTTCACCCTTTGTTAACGCCGTCAGGTTAGGATGTACTCAGGGGTAAAAGGTACCCCGTCAAGGACAGGCAGGTCATGACACAGGAACCGCGCAATACAGGGATCAGAAATACGCCGGAGCTGAGCAGGCTCTGGGCTGATTTCATGCGCCGCCATGTGACGGCCCGCCCGCCCGAAGCGCCCGTGCCTGCAGGCACGCAACGCCCGCCCGCCAAGCCGCCCGCGCAGGCCGGCGGCGCACGCTAGGCTTCCAGCAATCCGTTGATATTTTACTCTGCCGCTTGCGGGTGCAGGCTCAGAACCTCGTCGTCTTGGGCAAAGATCACCAGGACCGGACCCGGATCAACGCGATAGGCGGTGATTTTCGGCAATAGCGCATTGAAGGCGCCTTCAACTTTCATGACTTCCGGCGGGCATGCCATGCGCGTGCCAGCGACCGGGCCCGTGACAGTCAGGCTGCGCGCCTGTGTATCGATCGCATAAGGACCGGTATAGCGGTTGCAGGCAGAACGCCCCGCAATGCGGCCATCATCAAGCGCAAGCGTGATGACAATCCCCGCAGCCAGCGGTTTGTCGTTCATCTCGGCCACTGTCCACGTCACGCCTTCGATGTTGCCCTCTGCGGGTTCAACAGCCTGCACATCACCGCTGGCAGGTTCGCTCTGCGACTGTGCGGCCGCCATCTCTGCATCGGGCTGTTGCGGCAAAGACCGCCAGACAAGCACGGCGGCAACAACGACGGCAACAGCGACAAGAGTGTTACGAAGTGCGGGTTTCATGAATGGTCCCCTAAAAAATGCATTGAATATAAGCCACCTGCGGGCGCCGCAAGTCTATCCCCGCGCGTGCCGCCCCGCAAGACGGTTATCCCCCTATCCATACGCATGCTTTACGCAAAAGCACGCGCGGGCTTTTGCGTAAAGTGTGGCAGAGGTGCGGACGGTTTATGCCGCCGCCATCACCGCCATGAAGGTATCGAATTCCTGTTTGAGAACGGCGGCCTGCTTGGATAGCTCCTCTGCCGCGCCCAGCATCTGCTGGGAGGCGGCACCAGTGCTGCCCGCGGCCTGATTGACCGCGACCATGTTGCGCGTGACCTCGCCCGCGCCGGTCGACGCTTCCGATGCATTGCGCGCGATTTCATGCGTGGCAGCGGATTGCTGGTTAACCGCGGCGGCGATGGAACCTGAAATGCCGCTCATCTGCTGGATGACCGTCGCGATGCCTTCGATCGCCTGCGCGGACTGCTGGCTGATCTGCTGGACGGTGGCGATCTGTGATGCGATTTCCTCGGTCGCCTTGGTCGCCCCGTTGGCAAGGTTCTTGACCTCGCTGGCAACGACGGCAAAGCCCTTGCCCGCATCACCCGCGCGCGCGGCCTCGATGGTGGCGTTGAGCGCCAGCAGGTTGGTCTGCTCGGCGATGCCTGAAATCATCTCGGTGACTTCGCCGATCTTGCGTGCGGCTTCGAGCAGCGATTGCACGCTCTGGCTGGCGCGCGCGGCGTCGGTCACGGCGGTGCTGGCCACCTGCGACGAGGTTGCGACCTGCTGGGAAATCTCGCCGATGGAGGCCGAGAGTTCCTCGCACGCGCTGGCGACGGTTTGCACGTTGGCCAGCGTTTCTTCGGATGCGGCGGCGACGACGCCTGCTTGCTGGGTGGTTTCCTCCGCCGTGGCCGATAGCGATTGCGCCGAGGCCTGCAGTTCGGTCGACGCGGTCGCCACGAACTTGACGATTTCGCTCATCGCCGCCTGGAAGCGGTTGACGGCGGCCTCGACCTCGCGCTGGCGCGCCTCTTTGGCGGCACGTGCCTCGCGCTCAGCGGCTTCCATCGCGCGGACCTTGATCATATTGTCTTTGAAGACAAGCGTCGTATTGGCAATTTCGCCAACTTCGTCCTTGCGGCTGACACCGTAAATGTCGATATCAAGATTACCGTTGGCAAGTTCGGCCAGATTGCCCTTGATGCTGCGGATCGGCGCCACGATGCCGCGCTGTGATACCACAATGCCGATGACCACGCCGCCAGCCAGCCCCGCCAGCGTCAGCAGGATCATGACAAGGCGCGCCTGCTCGTATACACCTTCGGCGGTGTCGCTTTGCTGTTTGACCAGATCGAGCGTGTAGTTCGAATAATCGCGGGCGGCTTCGTTAAGCTCGTCGGATGCTTTCTGGCTGCTTTCCGCTTCGCGTAAAAGAACGCGGTGTGCTTCGCCCAAATCCACCTGACTGCCGACCTGCGCCACTTTGTCACGTGTGGATTGAAGCTCCTTGCGGTAGGCTTCAAGCTTGTTCTTGACGACTTCGAGCTTGTCGCGGCGTGTATCGCCGGCGGTCGAGAGCATCTCGGTCATTTTTTCTTCGAGACCCTTGATTTCATCATCAATGATCGCGTTGCTTTTTTTGATATTTTCAGCCGTGGGGTTGGCAACCATCCAGTTTTCCGCACGGCTGGTTTCCACGATCGCAACGCGCGTGCGCGTGCCAAGCACCGCTTCGTTGCTCGATATCTCCATCAGGTCGACGGATTGATCGAATTTCTGCAGGCCGTAGATCCCGGCACCGGCAACCAGCATAGTGATAAAGCTGAGAAACAGCACAAGCGCCATAACCTTGACGGAAATGCGGTAATTGCCAAGATCCATAAAAGGAACGCTCCATTTTTAAAACAACAGAATGTGACCGCCGCAGAATATGGCGATTCGCACGCAGTGCCTTGCGGGCCAGTGCCAAGTCTAACAATTCTACACATGCCGGATTTAAAACATGGTTAAGCGGTGGCGGTTTAAAACGGCGCTGGAGGGCCGTCGATGCCATAACGCTCAAGTTCCTGCAGGAAGTTGCGCAGGGAATAGCGCGGTGTATAACCCGGCAGGCGTTGCGCCGGCGGGATATCCAGAACTTTCGCGCGCAAGGCAGTATCGATCCCGTATCTCTGCGCAAGATCGCGGAATTGCGGGTAATGGGCATCAAAGGCGCTGCCATCCCATGCGGCCAGCTCGCGCGCCGTATAGTCATAGGCACCATCAATGACATAGACCGGCGCGGTCGTTTGCGGGCGGTGGGTGATGGCGATGTCAAGCGCCGCCGCGAAGTCGTCGACATGCACCGCGCCCTTCATGAACCATGCGGCCCACTCCAGAAAGTTTTTATAAACGGCGCGGTTCCAGCTTGGGATAAAAGCGCGCGGGCGCAAGGTCATGCATGTCATCTGCGGGTGGCGATGCGCGTAGGCGGCGACCATTTCCTCGCCCACCACTTTGCTGCTGCCATAAAGGCCGTAGCGGTCGGAAACACTGGTGGAAGAAACGAAAACGAACGTCTTTACCCCCGCCTCCACCGCCGCCTGCAGGCAGTTAAAGGTGCCGGTAACGTTGAGGTCGTGAAAATCCCGCGCCGTTTTGGCGGCTTCATGTACGCCATGCCAGGCGGCAATATGCACGACAGTATCGATCCCCTGCATGGCGCGGTGAACCGCGTCGCGGTCGATGATGGAACCTTCGATAAAATCAACCCCGCCGATGCGCGGCGGCACAAGATCGATACTGCTGACGGCTACACCGCGTGCCAGCAAACGCTGCGCCAACAGGGTGCCGACATCACCCGAACCGCCAGTCAAAAGAACGCGCATGCCACCCTCACACCTGCGCTATTTCTCGTCCGCAGGAAGAGTTAGCGAGAAAAGTTTTCTGTTTTTGACCGTATCGGCCAGCGTATGCGCATCGAGCGATGCGATGAAAGCGCGGCTGGCATCGGAGAGAAAATGCTTGAGCTGGCAGGCGTTGGTGATGCGGCAGGTGTTGGTGTCGCGGTCAAAACACTCGACAATATTCATGTTAGGCTCCAGCTCGCGCACCAGCTGGCCAAGGCGCAGGCTGTCGGCTTCGCCCGCTAGCGTAATGCCGCCGCCCTTGCCCTTAACGCTGCGGATATGCCCCAATTGCGCCAGCCGGTGTACCACCTTGACCAGATGGTTATAGGAAATACCGTAATGATCGGCGATCTCGCGCACGCTGCACAGGCGATTGCGGTGTGCCGCGGCATACATCAGGACGCGAAGGCCGTAATCGGTAAAAATGGTCAGTTGCATGGCGCCATGATGGCAAAAAACCCCTTGCGGCGGTAGCGTAATTATAATATGTATTAATCATACATATTATAGGAGTCGCGCCATGCTTAGCCAGAAAACCGTCGACATCGTCAAATCCACCGCTCCCATCCTCGACCAGCATGCCGAGACGCTGACCCGCCACTTCTATAAGCGGATGTTCGCACACAACCCCGAGGTCGCACCCTTTTTCAACCCCGCGCACCAGACCTCAGGCAGCCAGCAACGCGCGCTGGCGGGCGCCATCTGCGCCTATGCCGCCAACATCGACAACCTCGAGGTGCTGGGCGGCGCGGTCGAATTGATCGCGCAAAAGCACGCATCGTTGCAAATCAAGCCTGAACATTACCCGATCGTCGGCGCCAACCTGCTGGCGTCGATCCGCGAGGTCCTGGGCGCAGGCGCAACCGACGAGGTCATCGACGCCTGGGGCGAGGCGTACCAGTTCCTTGCCGGCATCCTGATCGGCCGCGAGGCGCAGATCTACAAGGAGCAAGTTGAAGCCCCGCATGGATGGCAAGGCTTTGCCAACTTCCGCGTGACGCGCAAGGAAAAGGAAAGCGACATCATCACGTCGTTCTATCTTGTACCTGCGTCGGGGGCGGAAGTGCCCGATTTCAAGCCCGGTCAATATATTACCGTGCGCATGCCATCGCCCTGCGGCCATACCACCATGCGCAACTACAGCCTGTCGGACAAGCCGGGGCTTGGTTATTTCCGCATCAGCGTAAAAAAGGAATCTGGCCCGCAGGCCGATACACCCAAAGGCTACGTGTCAAACATGCTGCATGATACCGCCGACGTTGGCAGCGTGATTGAGGTCGGCCCGCCTTGCGGTGAGTTTTTCCTCGATACCGAAAGCCGCCACGAGCGCCCACTGATCCTGCTGGCGGCGGGCATCGGCATCACACCCATTCTCAGTATCGCGAAATCCGCGCTTGATGCCATGCCCGAACGTAAGGTCATTCTTGTCCACGCCTGTCTGAACGAAAACGTGCAGGCTTTCCGCCGCACGCTCGATGATATGGCGGCAAGCTACGCCAACCTGACCGTGCGTCATTGCTATAGCGAGAGCGCGCCTGCAGGCATTGTGCGCAGGGACGGTGACACCACCGGTATGATCGACGGCGCAATGATCGAAAGCCTGTTGCCGGGGCGCGACGGCGATTATTACTTTTGCGGCCCCAAGCCGTTCATGGTGAACATCTATCACCAGTTGCTGCAATGGGGCATTCCCCCCGCGCAGGTGCATTTCGAATTCTTTGGCCCACGCCAGGAACTGCAAAAAGCGGCATAAAAGAAAAGGCGGGACTAGTGCCCGCCTTTTTCAATCCGCGCAAAGCATACGGTCAATCCCGCGCATGCGACCACACCCGCCCACAAAACCGCAAAGCCGAAATGCGCAAACCCAAACGCGCCCGCAACCGCACCCGTCACCAGCCCAAGCCACAGCAACAGGTAAGGCACCCAGTGGCGGTCACGCTCGCCCAGCAGGCTGCCTGCAAAACGCTGCCCGAATTTGACCAGCGTGCCCGTCATATAAGTCACGCCGATGCTGACCTCGCCTTCACGGAAAAAGACGTTATTGGCGGCCCCCATCGCGATGGCCAGACAGGGTGCGGCAAGCCACGCAAACCCCAGCCCCTGCAACACCCCCGCCAGCGCCAGCGTTGCCGACATAAAAGTCAGTATCGCCGTGGAGGGGCGTTTGGACGCCGTATGGCGGATCACGCGCCCCAGCATGACGCCGATGACGAACAGCGCGATGATGCCAAGGGGGACAAGCGCCATGTGCGCATCAACGCCACCTGCGGCATCGACGGCAAAGCGCGTGGAGTTTCCGCTCATGAACGAAACGAAAACGCCCCCAAGGCTGAGAAAGCCAAGCGCGTCGATAAAACCGGCCAGCGCCGCAAGGCCGATGGCCAGCCGTCTGGACGTCACATCATGGATATGCATGCGGCAACTCGCTTGTGGGGGATTGCAAGTAACAGGGCAAAGTCCGCACATGAATGCCACCGCGCCCTGCGCCATATTCTGTACCAGTGGCGCGCAGGCGTCAATCAAGGCGCGCGGCTTTACAAAGCACGTGTTCACGCCCATCATGACAGACAGTACGAAAGGGCTGTGACATGAAAACCATCGGCATTATCGGCGGTCTTGGTCCGCCTTCGACAGTCAAGTATTACGAATGGCTGACACAAGGCGTGCAACAGGCGCTGGGCGGGCAGAACTCGGCCCGCATCATCCTGACCTCGCTCAATGGCGAGGACATTAAAAACCTGCGCCTTGCAGGCGACAGAGAGGCCGAAGGCGCCTTTTACGCGCGAGAAGCCCTGCGCCTGCAGCAGGCAGGGGCGGATTTCATCCTCATCGCATCCAATACCTCGCACAAAAATGCGCCGGCGATTGAACAGGCTATCTCGATCCCCCTGTTGCATCTGGCCGATGCCACAGCCGCACATGTGCGGGCGCAAGGCGTGACATCAGTCGGCTTGCTTGGTACCGCGCCGACAATGGAGGAAGATTTTTACACATCGCGCCTGCGCGCGCAGGGCCTGCATGTCATCACGCCCGATGCCCCTGACCGCGCCTTCGTCAGTGCCGCCATCTATGATGAAATGGTCAAAGGCATCGTGCGCCCCGAGGTCAACGCGGCATTTATCGACATCATCGCCAAGCTTGAACAGGCCGGCGCACAGGGCGTGATTCTCGGCTGTACGGAGCTGACCCTGCTTGACCTGTCAGCGCTTACCCTGCCGCTGTTCGACACCGTAAAAATCCACGTCGCAGCCGCGCTGAAAGAGGCGCTGGGCTAGGCCGTTTCGCCCAATATGTCGTCGCGACAAACACCGCATGTTTGTAGCACTCTTCTGTAGCAAAACAGGAAGAGCAGACAAAATATGATGCTAAGGGATTGTTTTGAAAGGTAGTGGCGGAGACGGTGAGATTCGAACTCACGATACATGTTACCACGTATGACGATTTAGCAAACCGTTGCCTTCAGCCACTCGGCCACGTCTCCGCAATTTGGTCTGGGCATCCTACGGTCAGAATCGCGTGAAATCAACCGCGATCTGCCTGCCCGCGCTTAGAAGCGGTGGCGCGCATCGACCTTGAGGCCCGCGATGGCGCGCACCTGTTGCACCACATCCTGCCCGCCGACATAGGTGACGCCGGCAACGTTATGCTGCTCGCTATAGCCGACGCTGATCACGCCTTTGATTGCGCGGACTTTTTCAACGGCTTCGGCGCGTTGTTGCTTGTTCAGCGCCTTGTCGAATTCGATACGCAGGGAGGGCAGAAGGCTCATCACGGGGCATCCTTGAAAATAAATTATGGAAGAAGAAGACCGACGATACCCCCTGCCCGTCTCTGCCACAACCCTCATTTTTATGAATTATGTCAACTTATAGCCGCCACATTGGCACGAATATTGGCGGGTGTCAGGCTGCCGATCACCGCCGCCGTCACGCCTGCCGTACCCAAAACGAAACGCAGGTCCGCGCCCGCATCACTGCTATGGCCCGAGGCCAGCGCCTTTTTCACAAACACCGCCTTGCCCGCCTGCTGCGCGGCGGCGATCACGGCCGCTTCGTCGCGATAGCCGCTGTTATGCGCGACCATCACCGCATCGCCATGATCAAGCGCGGCCAGCCCGCCCGCAACCGTATAGGTCGACACGCCGATCAGGCCAAGCTTGCCTTCCTCGCGCAGGCGGTGGAGGACAGGCAGCACATCGGTCTGCGTCACCACGTCGACATCGTCGCGGTTGGAATGCACCAGCACACAATCAAGATAGTCGGTTTTCAGGCGGGACAGACTGCGCTCGACACTCATGCGCGTGTGGGTGGCGGAAAAGTCATAGCGCGATGCCGCACCGTCAAATTCCTCGCCGGTCTTAGTCATGAGAAAAAATTTATCGCGGCGCACACCAAGGCGCTGGCCCAGACGCTCCTCACTACTGCCATAGGCCGGCGCGGTATCAAGCAGCGTCATGCCAAGATCAAGACAGAGGTCGAGCAAACTGTCGATCTGCGCATCGTCGGGCAAGGCAAAACCATCGCCGCCGGGATATTTTACCCCCGTGTTGCGCCCGAATTTCACCGTGCCAAGACCAAGACGCGAGAGCAGATGCGCGCGCGGATGATTTTTGACAACAGCAGGAAGGTCGGCATTTACAAGCGGTGCCATTGGCAATCCTCCCACGGCGGCGCGCCCGCCTGTGCCTGCGGCCAGTCAAGTGCGGGCAGCGGATAATAAGGCTTGATGGCATGGCGTTGCACCACCGCCTGCACCTGATCGGCCAGCAAGGGCGCAAAAGTCAGCTTGGTCGGCCACGCAATCACCACACGCCCGCGTTGCTGAACCGTGGGGCCTGCAGGCAACTGCCCGTCGGGGTTGGCAGGTTCGGCACGTTCGCCATACCAGGTGGCGAATTCCTTTTGCGACCAGTCGATATGCGGAAAGACATCGGCAAGTTCTTTGGCGGCAAGTTCGATTGCAGCGCCGTCATCAAGGCTTGCGGCGTTTTCCGCCAGCGCACCGCCCAGGTACCAGACATAGCCGCCGCTGGCGCCATCGCGCGCCGCGGTCACTGTCAGGCGCGGCTTGGGCGAGCCGACGATGCCGTGACCGAACAGGGGCTCATCAAGCGCGCGCACCATGATCTGGCGCAAGGGGCGGCGCTGGGTCAGCGTCTTGCCGACCTTGAGGAGTTTCAGCACCTCTTCGTTGCCGAGCCCGGCCGTACTGACGACCAGTTGCGCCTGCACGGCGATATCCCTGCCGTCATGCGAAAAGGCAACCTGACCGTCGGGCAACACGCCCGCCACCGCACCGCGCAGAATGCGCCCCGCCAGCGGTTTTGCCAGTGCTACGGTCAGGCTTTTGGCATCCATCACCACTTCGGGCAGGCGATAGACAGGGCCTTTGAATTTCGGGCGCGTGGCCAGCACTTCGGGGAATTCATCGCGCGCAAGTTTGCGTGTGCCCGCGTTGACCAGCTGCGCTGCCGCCAGCACGGCGGCAGACGACACGATGCCGCCCGCAGGCCACATGATCTGGTGATCGCAGGCAAAAGCCACGCCCGTCAGGTCGACATCGCCGCAGCCGTCAAAGCATGCCTGCCAGCGCGCGGGCATGGCGGCGATGGCGCTGGCATGTTCGCCCGCACTGCCCGTCAGCGTGTATTTCTGTCCGCCGTGGATCATGCCCTGCGAGGCCAGCGTCTGCACGCCGCCGACTACGTCTTTTTCAAAGACCAGCACGCTGTAGCCACGGCGTTGCAGCACATTGGCGGTCCATAGCCCCGCAATACCCGCACCAATAACGACGATATCGACAGCAGGCAGGCGCGCAACCGCAACACCGCCATCGAGCGGCGGCGTCTGCGTGGCCGTGCTATCGTGGGGCGTATCAGTTGACAAATTTATCGTCCTTGAGTTTCTTTTCCTCGCGCATGTCCGCCTTGATGGCAAGCACGACGCTGACCACCACGCCAAGGATCAGCAGCGTGGCAAAAATCTTCCAAAAGAGCGCATCGGCAAAGACATCAAACCACATCTGCGCCAGCACAAGGGCGGCACCTGCCACCACCAGCCAGATGATCGAGCGCAACAGCATCGTCGTATTGATGTTCATGGGTGGCTTCCTTTATTCAAACGACACAAACATGGGGATAGATACCGCAAAAGCCAAGGCACCCCACAGCAATTGCTCGCGCACCGTGCGTTCCTTCCAGATATAGGCGCTGAGCAACAGGATCACGGGTTTGGTCAGGCTTTGCACGATGACGATGACGGTGACCTCGTTGATGTCGACCATCTGATAGAATTTAAACAGCTCGGTCACCGCATAGATCACGCCCGCCGCAATCGCCATTGGGTGAAAGGCGGCGGCGCGTAGCACGGCCAGATTGCGGCGATGCAGGCCAAGCGCCAGCGCCATCAAAATCAAATTCGACCCCAGCAACAGCGGATACCATGTGGTTTCGACCAGCACAGCCTGATCAATGGCCGCCGTCGCCACCACCAGCACGACCAGCCGCGCATAGATCAAACGGGCATGACGCGTCAGCTCCGCCGCGTGGCCAAAGACCAGAAACGCCGCCGCGAGCGCGCATAACCCCAGTGCCGCAATCCATTTTTGCGTCGAGAGTTCCTCGCCAAGGCCCGCGTTGACGATGGCGATCAGGCCGATGGCCAGCGGCGTGACATAGTGGCGCGTGGAGAGCGACACCTTCATCAGGTCCTGCCCTGCCACGAACATCAGATAAAGCAACACGCCCTTGAGCGCGATCAGCGCAAACAGCCACGGCTTGAGGCTGAGGACAGGCAAGGCTTCGGGCAGCAGGTGGCCAAAGACGGGGGCCGTCACCAGCAGGCCGATCAGCGTCCAGCCGCCGATGAACAGCGGCGCCGTGCGGTGGTCGAGCATATTGCTGCACAGCTTGAGCGACAGCAGATGCGCGATCGTCAGCACGAAAAGAATGACGAGGAACAGCTCGGCGATGCCAAAACCAAGGGACATGAAAATCCTTTACGCGACGTCGCGCTCGAGAATGGTGAGAAACGCCTCGCGGTTGAAGAAGATGAATTCGCGGCGCGATTCACGCTCCATCGTCACCACGCGCCAGCCCTCGCGCGCGTTTTCGTTGAGGAAGTCGCTGTAGCGTTTGGGATCAACACGGCTGCCGCCCAGAAAGATCGAGCCGAGCAGAGGCTCGCGGTAGATCACGACCTTGTACTCGACACGGCGTTTCTGGAAAACATCGGTGGACATCGCTAAAAACCCTTTTTATTTAGATACTTTATCGGTCGTTCTTCACCTTGACAAGTGCCGGGGGCAGGCCTAACTTCCCTCTCCGCTGAGTTATCCACAGCGCGCGAGTCGGACCATCCTGCCCGTCCCGCGAAGTCCTGATTTTCGAGCATAGCGATGTCGACCGCCCTAAGACAACACACAAGCGAACCCCTGCGCCTTCATTTTTACACCGTTGCCGTCCGTCCGCCCGCAGCCGAAGCGGTCAACGCCGCGCCCGCCGGCATGGTCGACCTGCGCCTGCTGACCGATGCGATGATGCAGCAGGTGCGCGCCAAGGCCAAAGACATGCTGGTCGAAGAAAGCGTGCGCCTGACCGTCGATGCCAGCGCATTGGCGCAAAAGGGTATTTTCTTTATGCAAGCCCCCGCGCGCTTTGCCGAGGATGTGCGCAATCTCGATGGCATCCAGTCTGTCGACACGCCGCTGAACAAGCGCAAGTCGCATCCACGCCGTTTTTCACGCTGATTGTCCATGCGCCAGCCGCGGTTGCGATGTGATGCAAAGCATCACATGCAGAGCGTGCCAGCCATTTAAATATATTTCACGATATCCTGCGCGTGGCTGTCGACGATGTGATGCGCGCCCGCATCCAGCAGGACATCGCGCGAATGCACGCCCCACGTCACACCGATAGCAGTCGCGCCCGCGCTGCGGCCCATGCGCATGTCCATCGTCGTATCGCCCACCATCAGCGTCACATCCGCCGCCATCTTGCGGTCGCGCATGATCGACAACAACTGGTCGGGGGCGGGTTTTTCCTTCTCGCCCCGGCCCTTGACGTCGCAGCTGGTGCGGATGGCGCAGAAATAGCCGCCAAGGCCGTAATGCGCCAGCGTGCTGGCCAGCGGCAGCGATGGCTTGGACGTCACGATCGCAAGTTCATGGTTGCGCAGGTGCAGGTCTTTGAGCAACTCGACCACGCCAAGGAACAGCGGCGGCATATGTTCGGGGTTGCCCGACATCGACCACTCGTCCGCCAGCTTGAAAGTGCCATAGAGGTGTTTGACCTGCGTTTCGCGGTCGACACCCCATTTGAAGTCATGGTCATACGGGTTGCCATAGCCGGTGCGGATGGTATCCATGCACGGCATCGGCAGGTTGTTTTCGCGCGAGTAATGCTCGACCGCGCGGCCATAGAGGCCGTAGCTGTCCAGCAGCGTTCCGTCGATGTCGAAAACAACCAGCTTTTTCATTATTGCGACAGTTTCGCTTTCACCAGGTCGTTGACGATGCCCGGGTTGGCCTTGCCACCCGAGTTCTTGAGGACCTGACCGACGAAGAAGCCGAACAGCTTGTCCTTGCCGCTCTTGTATTCCGCGACCTTGTCGGCATTAGCGGCCAGTACCTCGTCGACGATCTTTTCGATCGCGCCGGTATCGGTCACCTGCTTGAGGCCTTTTTCATCGACGATGACGGCGGCGTCCTTGCCGCTTTCCAGCATCTCGGCAAAGACATCCTTGGCGATGCGGCCGGAAATGGTGTTGTCTTCGATCAAATCAATCAGCCCGCCGAGTTGTTCGGCCGAAACGGGGCTTTCCGACAGGTCCTTCTCGCGCTTGTTGAGCGCGCCGAGCAGCTCGGTCAGCACCCAGTTGGCCGCAAGCTTGGCATTGCGTTTTTTCTTGCCGATGACGGTTTCAAAGAAATCCGCACGTTCCTTTTCGCCGCACAGGGTGGCGGCGTCATAGACCGACAGGCCAAGTTCTTCGATGAAGCGTTTTTTCTTGGCATCGGGCAGCTCGGGCAGGCTCGCGCGGATGTCGTCGATGAATTTATCATCAAGACGCAGCGGCAGCAGGTCCGGATCGGGGAAGTAGCGGTAGTCGTGCGCATCTTCCTTGGAGCGCATGGAGCGCGTGGTGCCGTTTTTGGTGTCAAACAGGCGCGTTTCCTGCGTGATGGTGCCACCACCTTCGATCACTTCGATCTGGCGGCGCGCTTCGTATTCAATCGCCGCCTGCACGAAACGCACCGAGTTGACGTTCTTGATCTCGCAACGCGTGCCAAAGGGCGCGCCCGGTTTGCGCACCGACACGTTGACGTCGCAACGCATGGAACCTTCGTCCATGTTGCCGTCGCAGGTGCCAAGATAGCGCACGATGGCGCGGATCTTGGTGACATAGGCCGCGGCCTCTTCGGGGCTGCGCATGTCGGGCTTGGAGACGATTTCCATCAGCGGGTTGCCGCTGCGGTTAAGGTCGACGAAGCTTTTGGACGGATGCTGGTCGTGCAGCGATTTACCCGCATCCTGTTCAAGGTGCAGGCGCTCCACGCCGATTTTCTTCACAGTGCCGTCAGGAAGATCGATGTCGATCTCGCCCTCGCCCACGATGGGGTGCTGGTACTGGCTGATCTGATAGCCCTGCGGCAGGTCGGGGTAGAAGTAATTCTTGCGCTCGAACACCGACACGTTGTTGATTTTGGCGTTGAGGCCGAAACCGGTGCGCACGGCTTTTTCAACCGCCTCGGCATTGATGACGGGCAACATGCCCGGCATGCCGGCGTCGACGGGCGATACTTGCGCGTTGGGCGCGCCGCCGAATTCAGCCGAAGCGCCCGAGAACAGTTTCGATTTGGTCAGAACCTGGGCGTGGATTTCAAGCCCGATCACCATTTCCCAATCGCCGGTTTCACCTTTGAGAATTGC
The DNA here is from genome assembly GCA_023444705.1 of Pseudomonadota bacterium. Lineage (GTDB taxonomy): Bacteria > Pseudomonadota > Alphaproteobacteria > Micavibrionales > UBA2020 > JAEXMB01. The sequence goes on from JAEXMB010000029.1 coordinate 21,221, forward strand.
AGACATCTTCGATACTCCTCTTAAGCGGCGCGCGCCGAAACGTATTGCGGAACAGCCGTGAAAGCGGCGGCTTTTTCAAGCGCATGCGCGACTTGCAGCAAGGTGGCTTCCTCAAACGGCTTGCCCAGCAACTGCAGGCCGATGGGCAGGCCGTCGTTGTTGAGACCAACCGGCACGCTCATGCCCGGCATGCCAGCCATCGAGGCCGGAATGGTGAACAGGTCGTTGAGGTACATGGTGACAGGATCAGCCGTGTTTTCGCCGATGCCAAAGGCCGCAGTGGGCGCCGTCGGCGTCAGCAGCACGTCGCAGTGCTGGTAGGCATTGATGAAATCCTGCCAGATCAGTTTGCGCACGCGGCGCGCCTGATTGTAATAGGCGTCGTAGTAACCGGCCGACAGCACATACGTGCCGATCAGGATGCGGCGCTTGACCTCTTTACCAAAACCTTCGGCACGGGTTTTCTCGTAAGTGTCGATCAGGTTGTCACCTTCGACGCGCAAGCCAAAGCGCACGCCGTCATAGCGCGCAAGGTTGGAGGAACACTCCGCAGGCGCGATGACGTAGTAGGTTTGCAGCGCATATTTGGTATGCGGCAGCGACACGTCGACGATTTCGGCACCCGCGTCCTTGAGCATCGCAATGCCCTTGTCCCACCAGGCGGTGATTTCGGGGTTGGTGCCCTCGACACGGTATTCCTTGGGAATGCCGACCTTCAGCCCCTTGAGGCTTTTGCCGAGCTGGGCTGCATAGTCTGGCAC
>JAEXMB010000055.1 GCA_023444705.1 Pseudomonadota bacterium
TCCTGGCCGGGACGCGTGGGCGAGGGGTCAAATGGTTGTGTCAGCTTTTTGATCGGCTCTTGTTGCGCTTCGACGGCGGCTGCGGTATCCGCCATCACAAATGACGCCAGCAACGCCAGACCAATCCCCTTGATGACAGCCGTTTGAAAATCAGAGCGCAGCTTGCTGGACATGGATATACGTGACCTCGTGAAACGGCCCGACCGGACGTGATCGGGCGTTACACTAATTTAGCGTATATTTATTACCATAATGTAAACAGGATGCATTCCCGGGATATTTTTATATGTGCTTGTTTTTACCGTCTATTCCGTACCCTCAAGCACCTCTTTGACCTTGGTGGCCAGTTGCTTGAGCGTGAAGGGCTTGGGCAGGAACCAGACCGCATCGCCAAGGTGTTCCTTGAACTTGTCCTCGGCATAGCCGGAAATAAAGATGATCTTGATGTCAGGGTGGGCGGCCTTGATGGTCTTGGCCAGTGTGGTGCCGTCCATTTCGGGCATCATGACGTCGGTGATCAAAAGTTCGGGCTGCACTTTCTTTTCTTCGAGCAGTTTCAGCGCCTCGTTGCCGCCGGGGGCATCGATGACGCGATAGCCTTTGTTTGAAAGCGCGCGCGCGGAGAAAGTGCGCACGGCGTCTTCGTCCTCCACCAGCAAGATGGTCGATGATCCGGTCAGGTCGCTGACTTCGCCCTTGTCCTCGATCGTGGCGGTGCTTTCGGCCTTTTCGCCGGCGGCGGCTTTGTGACGGGGCAGGTAGACGATAAAGGTCGTGCCTTTGCCAAGCACAGATTTCACGTCGATATAACCGCCGGTCTGGTGGACGATGCCATGCACGGTGGCAAGGCCAAGGCCCGTGCCCGCGCCGACATCCTTGGTCGAGAAGAACGGCTCGAAAATGCGCGGCAACACGTCTGGTGCGATGCCGGTGCCGGTATCCTCGACCTCGATCTTGACCCATTCGCCCACGGGCAGGTGTTCGTCGTTGGCAAGGTTGACGGGCTGGTGGTTGTGCAGGTTGAGCGTGCGCACAAACAGCTTGCCGCCCTGTGGCATGGCGTCGCGTGCATTGACCACAAGGTTGACCATGACCTGTTCCATCTGGCCCTGGTCGGCGCGGATCAGGCCAAGGTCGGTATCGTGGCTCAGCTGCAGTTCGATGTTCACGCCGATCAGGCGGCGGATCAGGTGGGACAGCTCCGACAGCACGTCGGTCAGGTCCAGCACGCGCGGCTGCAACGTCTGCTGGCGCGAGAAGGCCAGCAACTGGCGCACGAGGTTGGCGGCGCGGTTGGCGTTTTGCTTGATCTGCTGGATATCGGTAAAGGACGGATCACCCGGCTTGTGGCGCAGCAGCAGCAGGTCGCAAAAGCCGATCATGGCGGTCAGCAGGTTGTTGAAGTCGTGCGCGATGCCACCCGCAAGCTGGCCCACGGCCTGCATTTTCTGCGATTGCGTGAACTGGCGTTCAAGGTTTTTGCGGTCGGTCATGTCGATAATGTGCAAAACGTGGCCGCCGCCCGATTTCAGCGGGCGGGCGAAGATCTGCACCACAAGGTCGCTGACACCCTTCATCGGTGTTTCTATGAATTTTTCCGCGTGGCCGCCGCCGACAAGCTGTCGCACCCACTGGTCGGCGCGCTCTTTGTGGTCGGCGGGGATAAAATGGCCAAGCGTCTTGCCGTTGATTGATGCGGCAGGCAGGTTGAGCATGCCGATCAGCATCTGGTTGGCGTTTTTGATGAGGCCGTCGACGGTGAGCATGGCGATGCCGACGGGGGCTTCGTCGTACAGGCGCTCGAAACGGTCTTCGGATTCCGCCAGTGCCTGGCGCATGGCTTGCTCGGTCGTCAGGTCGTAGACGATGGAGCGCGAAAGGACCGCGCCCTTGTCGTCGCGCGCGATGGAATGGGTGATCGCGGCCTTGAAGGTGCGGCCCTGCGCGCTGCGCATCAGCATGTCGCCGTGCTGGTGGTCACCGCCGCCTTCAAAGCAATCATAGGGCTGGCCGCCCGCAGGCGGGGTGACAAGAAAATCATGCAGGTGCGCGCGGTCGATCAGGCTACGCGTGTCGGTGCCAAGCCAGCGCAACAAGGTGTCGTTGGCAAAGCGGAACACGCCGTCGCCATCAACGCTGAAAAAGCCCACGGGTGCGTTGTCGGTAAAATCGCGCAGTTTCTCGCGCTCCTCGCGGATGGCGGCTTCAAGCTGGTAGCGCGGGGTGATGTCGTCAAAGCGCCAGTGGACGTGCCCGGCCCAGCCGATGATGTGCTGGCAGGTGACCTGAAACCACGCAGGCTGGCCCTTGATGAGGGTGGGCATTTCCGCGGTCGCCGAACCGGCAGGGGCCGCGCGGTTGTTGAGGTCGTCAAGTACCTTGCGCGCCTTGGCCTCGTTTTCAAACAGGTGGATAAAATCCTCAAGCCCGGCTGCGGGCGCGGTATTGCCGATCAGGCGGTGAAAACGCGCGTTGGAATAAATCGTCTCGCCCGCGGGGCCGATGATGATGCGGGCCTCGGCGCTTTTTTCCAGTACTTCGGTCAGGATCTTGCGGCTGCGGTCCACGTCGGTATAGATATGGCGCAACAGCAGCAGGCCAGCACCACCGAGAATACCATAGAGGTACAAGGCCACCAGCGAAATGCCCTGATAGCCGTTGATCTTGGCAATGGCGATGACCAGCGCGCCTAAACCGTAGACGGCGCCAAGGCCGAACAAAACCATTGCCTTTTTGTTGCGCGCGGGCGTGTCCTTGGCGCCGCGTGCGGCGGGTTGCGGCAGCACGGGCGGGATCGCCTGTCTGTCATTTGATGTCTGCGCCTGCTGCTTTTTCGGTGGCGTGAAGAACGGCGTATGGTTGTCTGCGCTCACGATAGGGTCCTTTTAGTCTGGTCGTGCGGGCCGCGCCTACAGGCGCTTGCCACGGAGTTTAAAGACGTAGGAGATGACTTCCGCCACCGCCTTGAAATGCTCGGTCGGGATGAATTGGTCGACTTCCATGCTGTCGAACAGCGCGCGGCACAGCACGGGGTTTTCCAGTACCGGGACTTTGTTCTCGCGTGCGACTTCCTTGATCTTCTCGGCGACGGCGTCGGTGCCCTTGGCGACCATCTTGGGTGCGTCCATCATTGTCGCATCGTATTTCAGCGCCACGGCGTAGTGGGTGGGGTTGGTGATGACGACATCGGCATCGGGGACGTTCTGGATCATGCGCTGGCGCGCCTTTTGCTCGCGCAGCTGGCGCAGTTTGCCTTTGACGTGGGGATCGCCTTCGGTCTGTTTGTATTCGTCCTTGATCTCCTGCTTGCTCATCTTCATCTTTTCCATGAATTCATGGCGCTGGTAGAGATAATCGCCGATGGCGATGACGAACAGCACGATCAGCACTGCCGTCATCATCTTGATGAACAGCGTCTGCATGTCGAACAGGGATTGCGAAATATCTTCGCCGACGAAGTGGTCCACGCCCGCGAAATAGGGCATCAGCGCGATGGTGCCCGCACCGCCGATGACGACCAGCTTGGCCAGTCCCTTGAGGAATTCGGCGATCGCACGTTTTGAAAACAGGCGCCCCATGCCCGAGATGACGGAGACTTTCTTGAGGTCGGGCTTGATCGGTTCTGCCGTGAAGATCGGGCCGGTCTGGATATAGCCGGAAAAGACAGCCGCCACGATCAGCAGCGACAGCGGCAAAAGGACCAGCATCGCGACCTCGGCCAGCAGGGCGCGCAACACGTTGCCAAGGCCGTTGGGGTCGGCCAGCAGGTCGTGCGGGCGCTCCAGAAACACGCGCAGAATGTCCTTGAGGCTGCTGGCGATGTGCGGGCCTGCACCGACCACCAGCAGGGTGGCGGCAAAGATCAGCACCCAGTTGGTGACTTCGCGGCTATAGATAACCTGTCCGCGCTTGCGCGCTTCCTCCAGCTTGCGGGCTGTGGGTTCTTCGGTCTTCTGGCTGTCGTCTGTGCCACCGTCTTCGGCCATCTGTCCCCCTTATGGCGTGATCGCTTGCGCGATGGTGGCTTCGTAGGCATTGGCCCAGAACAGCATGCCTGTGGCCAGCGTCATCGACAGGATGATCAGGCCGATGGTGATCTGCGCGGGCAGGGCCAGAAAAAAGATCTGGATCTGCGGCATCAGGCGGCCCAGAACGCCAAGGCCCATCTGCATGATGAGGCCGACGACGATAAACGGCAGGGATATCTGCACGCCCAGCTTGAAGGCGATGCCGACAACGCCGACGATGACCTCGCTGAACGTGCCAAGGTCAGGCATGGCGCCGGTGGCGGGCATGATCTGGTAGCTGTCGACAATGGTGGCGATCATGTAGTGGTGCATGTTCAGCACCATCAACAGCGTCACCCCCAGCATGGAGTAGACCGAGCCGATCAGCGAGCCTTGCCCGAGCGAAACCGGGTTGAACAGCAACGCGCTGGAAAAACCGCTTTGCAGCGAAACGATCGAGCCTGCCGTATCGAGTGTCGAGATCATGATGCGCATGACCGAGCCGATGAACATGCCGATCAGCGCCTCGCTGACCAGCAGGCCCACCAGCGGTGCCGCCTGTACGGGCGGGGCAGGCATGAAGGCGGCCAGCGCCGGGGTGAGGACAAGGCACAGTGATAGCGCGAAGAACAGGCGCACGTTGGCGTTGACGAAGCTGTCGCCGATGCCGGGCATGATCATCAGCGCCAGCCCGAACCGCATGAAGATGACGAGGAAGGCGAAGAACTGTGTATCGATCAGGTCTTGCAGGTATGCTTGCATGTCAGCTCAGACTGATGATCTTGTCGGCGATCTTCTCGGTAAAGGTGATGAGCGTCTGCACCATCAGCGGAAAGAGCAGGAAGATGGCGGCAAAGATCGCGATGATCTTGGGCACGAAGGCCAGCGTCATTTCCTGGATCTGCGTCAGCGCCTGGATTAGGGCGATGATAACGCCGACGACAAGGCCGACCAGCATGACGGGGGTGGAGATTTTGAGCGTCAGGACGATTGCCTCGCGGGCGAAATCGATAATTTCAAGTTCATCCATGACGGCGATCCCTTGTGGCTACGGCATGCCCTGAAAAACTGCGGGCCGGCATGGCGCCGGCCCGAAAGCGAAAAGGGCTGAAAAGCGGCGTCAGATCGGCGTGCGCATGACCTGTTCATAAGCTTGCACCACTCTGTCGCGAACGGCAAGCACAGTATTCAGCGCGATTTCGGCGTCGTTGACGGCCTGAAGGACCTCGGTCATGTCGGCCTTGCCGACGATGGCCTTGGCGGCGACTTTCTCGCTGGTGTCCTGCGCCTCGATGGCACTTTCCAGCGAGGTTTTCAGCACCGCGCCAAAGGAGGGGCCTTCGCTGGCGCCGGTCGCGCCGTTGGCGGTGCGCGCACTTTCGTTGCCAAGGGCCTTGGTTGTGGCGCTATAGGCGCTGAGTGCATCGGTGATATTGGCCATAATTTCTTACTCCTTCAGGTGCGGTGATCAGCCGCGGATGAGGTCGATAGTGCGCATCAGCATGGTGCGTGCCATTTCGATAACGCCAAGGTTTGCTTCGTAGGAGCGCGACGCCTCGCGCATGTCCATCGTTTCGATCAGCGAATTGACGTTGGGGGTGCGGATGTAGCCCTTCTCGTCGGCTGCTGGATGGCTTGGGTCGTATTTCAGGATAAAGTCGGAATTGTCGGGGGTGATTTTGTCGACCTCGACCTCGCGCACGCCTTCGGCGCGGTTGAGCGTGTTCTTGAACGACACGACCTGACGGCGGTAGGGATCCTGATCGGGGGTGAGCGGGGTGGTGTCGGCGTTGGCCATGTTCTCGGAGATCACGCGCATGCGTGTGCCCTGGGCCTTCATCCCCTTGGCTGCTAGCTGCATTGCCTGAACCAGATCCATCGCTTTATTCCCTTGTGTATCCAGTTGTTAAGTGGGTTACTTCACCGACAATTTCAACATGTCGACGTTCTTTTGATAGAGGTTTGTCATCAGCCGGTGGTCGGCATAATTTTCCCCCATCTTCAGCAATTGTTCTTCGAGTACCACGGAGTTTCCTGCCGGGGCGACCTCGTAGGTGCGGCGCTGCTTTTTGTTATCCGGTTCCTGAACATCGCCGGGCATGCCGTTGATGTTGAGGTGCGCGCTGTTGGTATTGTCGAGTTTCGGCGTGGTGGGGGCGCCGCTGCCGCCGGTCTGGCCACTGGCCAGTGATAACTTGCTGGTCGAGGTTTTGGCAAGGATGTCCTTGAAATCGTAAGGAACTGCATCCATCGGGCGATAGCCGGGGGTATCGGCGTTGGCGATATTCTGCGCCAGTGTTTTCTGGCGTGATTCCAGCCAGCCGATCTTATCGGTGAAGCCCTTCATCACTGTCAAATTTTCTGTCGTCATCGTGCCATTCCCCTGCATCGTGTGGTCACGCTGTATACCTTGCAACAACCATACCACATTCAGCCACACCTTATTGTGACATTATTGATGTTAACGATCCGTTAAGTTTTGCTACAATGCAAAACAGCGCCGGATAGCTACGGTGAAACTGATATTGGGCGCGGCAAGGGGAATATCCATATGACCGACAAACTGCTGACAGGATCGACCTCCGTCGATGTCAGTGTGGGGGAGGACGCGCCAGCCGACCGCAGCACGGCCGAGGGCAGCCGCCGCGCCACCGCTGTCGCGCTCAAAAAATATGGAATTGACGAGGGCCTGCTGCCCAAGGTCGTGGCGGCGGGCTATGGCGTATGGGCCGAAAAAATCGTCGAGCTGGCATTCCAGAACGGCGTGCGCGTGCGCGAGGACAAAGACCTTGCCCAGCTGCTGGCCGCCATCGAGATCGACAGCGACATCCCGACCGAAGCGCTGGTCGCGGTCGCGGAGATCCTTGCCTATGTTTACAAAGCCAACGGCATAGATCATGCTGGCAAGAAGCCGGCGGTCGACGCCGCGCCGCAAGGGGATGACAAAATCGAATGACTATGCCGCCTGACCAGACGGGCGATCTGCCACCGCCCGACGCCGATGCGCTGAACGCGCAGCTGTCGTCGGTGCTTGATTACGTGCGCCAGTGCGAGTTGCGCGTGGGCAAGGGCGAGGTGATGGATTTATCGGGGCTTGACCGCACCGTCATGCAATTGTGCGAGGATATCATGCGCCTGCCGTCGCCGCAGGCGCGCACGCTGCAACCGCGCATGCAGCAACTGGTTGAGGGGCTTGACCTGCTGGCACAGCGCATGCGCGAGCAAAAAGCGGCCATGAGCGGCGACAACGGCGGAGGACAGCCATGAGCGACGCAGCACAGGTGGCACAGGTTGCAGACGGCCTGTCGATGGTGAAATTCATCGCCGCATTCGTTGTGGTGATCGCGGGGATGTTTTTGCTGGCCTGGGTTCTCAAGCGCGCGGGCATTGCCGGGCATGTGCTGCGCACGGGACAAAAACGCCGTCTCGGGCTGGTTGAAAGCATGCCGGTCGACCACCGCCGCCGTCTGGTGCTGGTGCGCCGCGATGACCGCGAACACCTGATCCTGCTTGGCCCCGACCACGCGCAAGTCATTGAAACCGATATTCCGTCGCTCCAGCTGCCGCTGGCAGCCGTACCCGCACCTGAGGAGGATACCCCCCGTGCAACTGCGTAAATACATCATGATTGCCGCAGCACTGGCCGCGGGTGCGTTGCTCCTGCCCGCCGACGCGCTGGCGCAAAGCATCAACATCGACCTTGGCGGTGCGGGCGAGGCGGCGGCCGCAGGCGGCACCTCGGTTGCGGGCCGCGTCGTGCAGATGGTCGCGTTGCTGACCGTCCTGTCGCTGGCGCCGTCGATTTTGATGATGATGACGTCCTTCACGCGCATCGTCGTGGTGCTGTCGTTCCTGCGCACGGCGCTTGGCACGCAGCAAACCCCGCCCAACACGGTGCTGATCAGCCTCGCCATGTTCCTGACCCTGTTCATCATGATGCCGACGTTTCAGGCGTCGTATGACACCGCTATCCGCCCGATGATGAACGAGGAAATCGACGAGATGGAGGGCTTTCAAAAAGCCGTTCTGCCGTTCAAGGAATTCATGCTCAAGCACACGCGCGAAAAAGACCTGACGCTGTTCATGAACCTGTCGGAAACCAAGGCGGTTGAAACGCCGATGGCAACGCCGTTGCAGGTCGTCATTCCGGCCTTCATGATTTCCGAGCTGCGGCGCGCGTTTGAAATCGGCTTTTTGATCTTCCTGCCGTTTTTGATTATCGACATGGTGACGGCGTCGATCCTGATGTCGATGGGTATGATGATGCTCTCGCCCGTGCTGATCTCCCTGCCGTTCAAGATCATCTTCTTCGTGCTGGTCGACGGCTGGAATTTGATCTCCGGCTCGCTGGTGCAAAGCTACGGCGGCTAGAGGCCGGCGTTTCCGGCGGGATGCTGTTTACTCCTCGACCTTCACCCATGAATCCTCTGGCACGCCCCATTTCATGAAGGCTTGCTCTGTGGCCGCCTCGAATTCTTCCTGCATGTAATTGCAGAGGAAGTAGCCCTTGCCGTCAACCCCAAGCAGGTAGTAGGCGGGAAAGTCCACTTTTTGCATTGAGTCGAACAAAATCTCGTATTCAATTTCAAAGGTATGGCCGTCGGGGTGCTTGTGATTGGATATCCATTTCATTGTTTATTCCTTGATATAAAGTCGGGAGTCCTGAAAATCGTACCAGTGTTCTCCGATATCTTCCCATTGTTCTTTTCTTGCGCCTGGCGGGGATGTTCTTTTTTCAATCTGGAAGTGCGGGCGCGCTTCTTTGCCATTTCCGAATTTTACAATGTCAAAGCGGATTTTGGTATCGCCTTTAATGAGAACCATGTCGCCATTGTTTTTAAATGCTGTGCGATCAGGAATGCCGCCCAGCAACTCCTCAATGCTGTCCGCCGCTTTACGGATTTTTTTGATGGATTCCTCGGCGGCGCGCATGTTGCTATAGCGTGCGCGCAGGACGCGAACCACTACTGTCGCTTCGGTGACGGTTGTTTTCGCCAAACTGCCTGCGGTGCGCAGGGCACCGGCACCGCCAATTGCATCAAGCGGCGATGCGGAGGGCGCTACAACTCCGCCGACATACCACCGCGGCAGGCCGCCGCCCGCGCCATCTGTCAATTGTCCACCGTCTGAATTGCCACGCGGCACGCGCGGTTGGTTGGGATTATATTTGGCGTCCAGCGTGCGTGTGATGTCACTTTAAAAGAAACGGGGCGGAGAGGGTAAAAAAC